>NZ_JBHWMB010000002.1:0-16728 GCF_042730015.1 Streptomyces sp. NPDC059957
TGGGTTCCTAGACAGCTCCCACCACACCGGAGGTCTTCGCCATGTTCAAGACCTAACCAGTGTCAACAACGCTCGTGATCAATACAGCTAGGCCGTCTCTTTCGGCGCTTGTCGGTCAGGCCCGCCCCGCAGCGGGCAAGATCGTGTCCATGAGCACCTCACAGGACAACCACCTCACCCGCATCGCCGCGCCCGAGGGCGTGGCCCCCGGCACCGGCTACAACCATGTCGTCTGGGGCACCGGGCGGTTCGTCGCCGTGTCCGGTCAGTGCGCCTTCGACGAGAAGGGCGAGGTGGTCGGCGAGGGCGACGCCGCCGCCCAGGCCCGGCAGGTGTTCGAGAACCTGCGGCTGTGCCTGGCGGCGGCCGGGGCCACCTTCGACGACGTGGTCAAGCTGACGTACTTCGTCACGGACGTCGCCCACCTCCCCGCGGTACGGGAGGCCCGTGACGAGGTGATCGCCCCGGACCGCCTCCCGGCTTCCTCGGCGGTCCAGGTGGCGGCGCTGTTCCGGCCCGAACTGCTGATGGAGATCGAGGCCTTCGCCGTCCTCCCCGAGCGGACCGGTTCCGGGCCGGGGTCCGATGCCGGGGAGACCGGGTTCCGGACCGGATCCGGAGCCGGTTTCGGCACCGGGTTCAAGACCGGCTTCGCTCGCTGAGGTCCAGCCCCCGCAGGGCCGCCGTCGCCGCCACCGCCAGCCGGGGGTGCGACTGGGCCCGGGTCAGGACCCCCCGGGCGCGCTGGTCCGCCAGCGCGCCCAGCCCCTCCACGCACGCCAGGGCCACCCGCCAGTACGGATCGTGCGGCGCGAGCAGCCGCGACAGCGTACGGATCAGCGCCGGGGCGGACTCCGGGGCGCGCAGCGCCGCCAGCAGCCGGACCGGGTGCAGGGCATAGGCCGTGCGCAGTTCGTTCGTGGCCAGCGCCGCCGCCGCGCGGGCGGTGCGCGGGTCCCCGAGGACGGCCAGCGCCTGCGCGGCCGCCTCGCAGCGCGGCGGGTCCCGGTGATTCAGCAGCAGCACCAGGGCCTCGAAGGCACGCCGGTCGCCGGCCAGCCCCAGCCGGTAGGCGGCCAGTTCGCGGGCCCACAGGGGCAGCCCGGCGGAGGTCATCGAGGCCGCCAGGCCGTCCGGGTCCGCCGCGAGCAGCGCCTCGTACTCCGGTGCCTGCGCGGCTTCCGCCCGCAGGCGCTCCAACACGTCGTTCACCCCGTCACCCTAGGCGGCCCCGGCGGCCGCCGCGCCGGGTTCCCCGACACGGGTGACCGCCCGCGGGCGGGCCTTCGAACAGCCGGTTGATCGATGATCGATGATCGGTACATTTGGGCGGTACAGGTCACATCTGCGCGCTCTGGCGGACCAGTTGGCGACGGGCTACTGTCCCTACAACACGTACGAGGGCGGCCTGGTGACGCAGCCACCTCGTGCCAGTCGGTTCTGCACGACTTCCGCACCACCTCACGGCGTGACCCCGGGACAGGGCTCCGCCGCTTGTGCCCCACGGGCTTCTCCCTGCCGGGTTCTCCGGTTCTCCGGTTCCACGGTTGCTCAGGGTTCCCCTGTTCCGCCGCGATCCCCGGTTTCCCGGGGAGCCCCGGGCTTCCGCACGGCTTCCGCACGGTTCTCCGCATGCTCTTGCGCTCGGAGGCCGCACGGATGTCCGTACGGCCTCCGCGCGCGCCGTGCGCCGCGCGCTCCCCTCAGTCGTCACCCTCTTCCACTGGAGTCCCGCGATGGACCTTCCGTCCACGTCCGGCCAGCCCTCCCCCTCCTCCCAGCCCGCCCGCCCCGCCCTGCAGACCATCGCCGTCGTCGGTCTCGGCACGATGGGCTCCGGCATCGCCGAGGTCCTCGCCCGGGCCGGCCGCGAGGTCATCGGCATCGACATCAGCGAGGCCGCCGCCCGCCGGGCCACCGCGGCCCTCGCGGCGGCCACCGCCCGCTCCGTGGCTCGGGAGCAGCTCACCGAGCAGGAGCGCGAGGCGGTGCTCGCCCGCTTCCGCACCTTCTCCGAGCTGGGCGCCGCCGCCGACGCCGACCTCGTCATCGAGGTGGTCCCCGAGTCCTACGAGCTCAAGCAGCGGATCTTCCGCGAGCTCGACGCGATCGTCCGGCCCACCGCGATCCTGGCCACCGGCACCAACGCCCTGTCGGTGACGCGGATGGCCGCCGAGTCCCAGCGCCCGGAGCGCGTGGTCGGCCTGCACTTCTTCAACCCGGTCCCGGCGATGAAGCTGGTCGAGGTCGTCTCCAGCGTGCTGACGGCCCCGCCGGCCGTCGAGGCGGTCACCGCGCTGGCCCGCGAGCTCGGCAAGGAGCCCGTCGCGGTCGGCGACCGCCCGGGCTTCGTCGCCGACGGCCTGCTGTTCGGCTACCTCAACCAGGCCGCCGCCATGTACGAGGCCAAGTACGCCTCCCGCGAGGACATCGACGCGGCGATGAAGCTGGGCTGCGGCCTGCCGATGGGCCCGCTCGCGCTGCTCGACCTGATCGGCGTGGACACCGCCCGCACCGTCCTGGAGGCCATGTACACCTCCTCGGGCGACCGGCTGCACGCCCCGGCCCCGATCCTCGGCCACCTCGCCGAGGCGGGCCTGACCGGGCAGAAGTCCGGGCGCGGGTTCTACACGTACGAGGCCCCGGGCAGCCAGGTCGTCGTCCGTGACCTGCAGACCCCGCCGGACGGGGACCTGGTCCGGGCGAGCCGTCCGGTGAACTCGGTCGGCGTGGCCGGCTCGGGCACGATGGCGAGCGGTATCGCGCAGGTCTTCGCGCAGGCCGGCTTCCCCGTGGTGCTGGCGGCCCGCAGCCAGGAGAAGGCGGACGCGGCGAAGGCCGCGATCGGAAAGTCGCTGGCCCGCGCGGTGGAACGGGGCCGGCTGACGGCCGAGGCCGCCGCCGCCACCGTGGGCCGGATCACGGCGGCGGGCTCGCTGGACGCCTTCGCCGACGTGGACCTGGCCGTGGAGGCCGTCGCCGAGGACCTGGAGGTGAAGCAGGAGCTGTTCCGGGCGCTGGACAAGGCCTGCAAGCCCGGTGCGATGCTCGCCACCACGACCTCCTCGCTCCCGGTGATCGCGATCGCCCGTGCGACCTCGCGGCCCGAGGACGTGATCGGCATGCACTTCTTCAACCCGGCCCCGGCGATGAAGCTGGTCGAGGTGGTCCGGACCGTCCTGACCGCCGACGACGTGCACGCCACGGTCCGCGGGATCTGCGGGCAGGTCCGCAAGCACCCGGTGGACTGCGGGGACCGGGCCGGCTTCATCGTGAACGCGCTGCTGTTCCCGTACCTCAACAACGCGATCAAGATGGTCGACCAGCACTACGCGGGCATCGACGACATCGACGCGGCGATGAAGCTGGGCGGCGGCTACCCGATGGGGCCCTTCGAGCTCCTCGACGTCGTCGGCCTGGACGTGTCGCTGGCCATCGAGCAGGTCCTGCACAAGGAGTTCCGCGACCCGGGCCTGGCCCCGTCCCCGCTGCTGGAGCACCTGGTCGCGGCGGGCTGCCTGGGCCGGAAGACCGGCCGCGGATTCCGTGAGTACGCCCCCCGCCGGTAATCCGCGGCAGGCGCAGGAGCCCCAAGAGCAGGATGCGTGGGGAGGGCTGCTCGGGTCCGCCGGACCCTCACGGCGGACGAACCCTCCCGAAGAGCACTGTGTGCCCAGTGCCGGCCCTCCCCCGCATCCATCCCCGTCCCACCCCCCTCGGGAGCGCTCTCCCGCGCGAATGAAGTACTTTCGCTCTATGTCCCAGCCCGCCAAGACCTCACCCCGCGCCTCCGGGGTCTCCGACGCCCCGGAGACCCCGGCCGGTACCAAGGCGGCCGCGCAGCGGCTCAAGATGCGCCGCGAGCTCGCGGCGGCCGCCATGGAGCTCTTCGCGAACAAGGGGTACGAGGCCACGACGGTCGACGAGATCGCCTCCGTGGCCGGGGTCGCGCGCAGGACCTTCTTCCGGCACTTCCGGTCCAAGGAAGAGGCGATCTTCCCGGACCACGACGACACCCTGACCCGCGCCGAGGCCGTCCTCGACGTGGCCCCGGCGCACGAGCACCCGCTCGACACGGTGTGCCGGGGGATCAAGGAAGTCATGAAGATGTACGCCGCCTCGCCGGCGGTGTCGGTGGAGCGCTACCGGCTCACCCGCGAGGTGCCGGCGCTGCGGGAGCGGGAGATCGCCTCGGTCGCCCGCTACGAGCGGCTGTTCACCCGCTACCTGCTGGCCCATTTCGACGAGACCGACCACCACGACGGCAACGACGACCCGCTGCTGGCGGAGGTCGCCGCCTCGGCGGTGGTCACGGCCCACAACCACGTGCTGCGGCGCTGGCTGCGGGCGGGCGGTCAGGGCGACGTGGAGGCCCAGCTGGACCACGCCTTCTCGATCGTGCGCAAGACCTTCGGTTCCGGGATCGGCGCGGGGCGCACGCTGAGCACGGCCCCGGCGCCGGAGCCCCCCACCGCGCCCGCCGCGGTGCGCACGCAGGGCGAAGTACTGGTCGCGGTGGCCCGTACGGACGCCCCGCTGGACGAGGTCATGCGGACCATCGAAGAGGCGCTCAGAAACAAGTAGGCGACAACAAGACGCGACACTCGTCACAGCGGCCGCTCCCGTTCCGGGGGCGGCCGCTCTCGTTTGTCCGAGTTGCCCCTACTCACGGGTAACTCTGATCGATCATCGCTCATCCGTGCAGGTCAATCGGCAAATGAGAGAAAGTTTTGGCACGCGGTGCCTTGCTGAGTGACACGGGGTGCCATACGTTGAATCTCGTCCGGATGTCCCCGCGGTCCAGCCCACTCGGCACGGAACGCGCCCCGGATGCCTGCGTCACCAGGCCCCCGCACCGCCCCACCACAGGCAACGCGCAGCTCCACCCCAGCCGAATCGACGGCGCCCGAGCAGCACCGCTCACCACACCGCTTCGCCATTCCACGCAACCCGTTTCCCTCAGCGCACCCTCATCAGCGCACGGCCGGAGGCAACACCGTGAAGGACATCCTGGACGCGATCCAGTCGCAGGCCGCGACGGCCGCCGACTTCGCTGCCCTGCCGCTCCCCGACTCGTACCGCGCGATCACCGTGCACAAGGACGAGGCGGAGATGTTCGCCGGGCTCACCACCCGCGAGAAGGACCCCCGCAAGTCCCTGCACCTCGACGAGGTGCCGCTCCCCGAGCTGGGCCCGGGCGAGGCCCTGGTGGCCGTCATGGCCTCCTCGGTCAACTACAACTCCGTGTGGACCTCGATCTTCGAGCCGGTCTCCACCTTCAGCTTCCTGGAGCGCTACGGGCGCCTCTCGGAGCTCACCAAGCGCCACGACCTGCCGTACCACATCATCGGCTCGGACCTCGCGGGCGTCGTCCTGCGCACCGGTCCCGGCGTCAACGCCTGGAAGCCGGGCGACGAGGTCGTCGCGCACTGCCTCTCGGTCGAGCTGGAGTCCTCCGACGGCCACAACGACACGATGCTCGACCCCGAGCAGCGCATCTGGGGCTTCGAGACCAACTTCGGCGGCCTGGCGGAGATCGCCCTGGTCAAGTCGAACCAGCTGATGCCCAAGCCCGACCACCTCAGCTGGGAGGAGGCCGCCTCCCCCGGCCTGGTCAACTCCACCGCGTACCGCCAGCTGGTCTCCCGCAACGGCGCCGGCATGAAGCAGGGCGACAACGTCCTGATCTGGGGCGCCAGCGGCGGCCTCGGCTCGTACGCCACCCAGTTCGCGCTGGCCGGCGGCGCCAACCCGATCTGCGTGGTCTCCTCCCCGGAGAAGGCCGACATCTGCCGGGCGATGGGCGCGACGGCGGTCATCGACCGCAACGCCGAGGGCTACAAGTTCTGGAAGGACGAGCACACCCAGGACCCGAAGGAGTGGAAGCGCTTCGGCAAGCGCATCCGCGAGCTCACCGGTGGCGAGGACATCGACATCGTCTTCGAGCACCCGGGCCGCGAGACCTTCGGCGCCTCGGTCTACGTCACCCGCAAGGGCGGCACCATCACCACCTGCGCCTCGACCTCGGGCTACATGCACGAGTACGACAACCGCTACCTGTGGATGTCCCTGAAGAAGATCATCGGCTCGCACTTCGCGAACTACCGCGAGGCCTGGGAGGCCAACCGGCTGGTCGCCAAGGGCAAGATCCACCCCACGCTCTCGCGGGTCTACTCCCTGGAGGAGACCGGCCAGGCCGCCTACGACGTCCACCGCAACCTCCACCAGGGCAAGGTCGGCGTGCTCTGCCTGTCCCCCGAGGAAGGCCTCGGCGTCAAGGACCACGAGATGCGCGCGACGCACCTCGACGCGATCAACCGCTTCCGCAACATCTGAGACCCCTCAAAGGCCAAAGGGACAGCCTGAGATGACAGAGCGCCAGAAGGACCGTCCGTGGCTCATGCGGACGTACGCCGGCCACTCCACGGCCGAGGCGTCCAACGAGCTGTACCGCCGCAACCTCGCCAAGGGCCAGACCGGCCTGTCGGTCGCGTTCGACCTGCCGACGCAGACCGGCTACGACCCCGACCACATCCTCGCCCGCGGCGAGGTCGGCCGGGTCGGGGTCCCGGTCTCCCACCTGGGCGACATGCGGCGGCTGTTCCAGGACATCCCCCTGGAACAGATGAACACCTCGATGACGATCAACGCCACCGCCATGTGGCTGCTGGCGCTCTACCAGGTGGCCGCCGAGGAGCAGGGCGCGGACATCGCCCAGCTCCAGGGCACCACGCAGAACGACATCGTCAAGGAGTACCTCTCGCGCGGGACGCACGTCTTCCCGCCCGGGCCCTCGCTCCGCCTGACGACGGACATGATCGCGTACACGGTCAACCACATCCCGAAGTGGAACCCGATCAACATCTGCAGCTACCACCTGCAGGAGGCCGGGGCCACCCCCGTCCAGGAGATCTCGTACGCGATGTCCACGGCCATCGCGGTCCTGGACTCGGTGCGCGACTCGGGCCAGGTCCCGCCGGAGCGGTTCGGCGAGGTCGTCGCCCGGATCTCCTTCTTCGTGAACGCGGGCGTCCGCTTCATCGAGGAGATGTGCAAGATGCGCGCCTTCGGCCGCATCTGGGACAAGGTCACCCGCGAGCGCTACGGCATCGAGAACGACAAGCAGCGCCGCTTCCGCTACGGCGTCCAGGTCAACTCCCTGGGCCTGACCGAGGCGCAGCCCGAGAACAACGTCCAGCGCATCGTGCTGGAGATGCTCGCGGTCACCCTCTCCAAGGACGCCCGCGCCCGCGCCGTGCAGCTGCCGGCCTGGAACGAGGCGCTGGGCCTGCCCCGGCCCTGGGACCAGCAGTGGTCGCTGCGCATCCAGCAGGTCCTGGCCCACGAGAGCGACCTGCTGGAGTACGAGGACATCTTCGCCGGCTCGCACGTGATCGAGGCCAAGGTCGAGTCCCTGGTGACCGAGTGCCTGGCCGAGATCGACCGGATCCAGGAGATGGGCGGCGCGATGGCGGCCGTCGAGTCCGGGTACCTCAAGGGCGAGCTGGTCTCCTCGCACGCCGCACGGCGGGCCCGGATCGAGGACGGCCAGGACAAGATCGTCGGTGTCAACTGCTTCCAGCAGACCGAGGAGAACCCGCTCACCGCGGACCTGGACGGCGCCATCATGACGGTGGACGGGGCCCTGGAGGCCCAGACCGTCGAGCGCATCGGCCGCTGGAAGGCCGAGCGCCAGGAGTCCTCGGACCGGCAGGGCGGCGGTGACCCGTTCGTCTTCCCGACGGTGATGCAGGCCCTGGACCGGCTGAAGGATGCCGCCGCCGGGGACGAGAACCTGATGGAGGCCACCCTGGAGTGCGCCCGCGCCGGTGTCACCACCGGCGAGTGGTCGAGCGCGCTGCGCGAGGTGTTCGGCGAGTTCCGGGCGCCGACCGGGGTCTCCTCGGCCCCGGTGGCCGTGACCGCCGAGGAGGGGACCCCCATGGCCCTCGTCCGCGCGAAGGTCTCCCGTACCGCCGACGAGCTGGGCTCCGGCCGGCTGCGCCTGCTGGTCGGCAAGCCCGGCCTGGACGGGCACTCCAACGGCGCCGAGCAGATCGCCGTACGGGCCCGCGACGCCGGCTTCGAGGTGGTCTACCAGGGCATCCGGCTGACCCCCGAGGAGATTTCCTCGGCGGCACTGGCCGAGGACGTGCACTGCGTGGGACTGTCCATTCTGTCCGGCTCCCACAGCGCGCTCGTCCCGGACGTGCTGGAACGCCTGCGAGCGGCGGGGGCGGGTGACATCCCGGTCGTGCTCGGCGGCATCATTCCGAATGCCGACGCCGTGGCGCTCAAGGAGGCCGGGGTGGCGGCGGTCTTCACCCCGAAGGACTTCGGCATCACGGAGATCATCGGCAAAATCGTCGACGAGATCCGCCGGGCCAACAAGCTCCACCCGTTCGGCGACGCCGACGAGATCATCGACACTGACACCCTTGCAAGCACGGAGGTCCCCGCATGACCACGCCCTCTTCCCCGGTCAACCGGCTGCGGCCGCGCCGCTCCTGCCTCGCGGTGCCGGGTTCCAACCCCCGGTTCCTGGAGAAGGCCCAGGGCCTCCCGGCCGACCAGGTCTTCCTGGACCTGGAGGACGCCTGCGCCCCGCTCGCCAAGGAGGGCGCCCGCCACACGATCGTGGACGCGCTGAACCAGGGCGACTGGACCGGCAAGACCCGCGTGGTGCGCGTCAACGACTGGACCACGCACTGGACGTACCGCGACGTGATCACGGTCGTCGAGGGCGCCGGCCAGAACCTCGACTGCATCATGCTGCCGAAGGTCCAGGACGCCCAGCAGGTCGTGGCGCTGGACCTCCTGCTGACGCAGATCGAGAAGACGATGGGCTTCGAGGTCGGCAAGATCGGCATCGAGGCGCAGATCGAGAACGCCAAGGGCCTGGTGAACGTCGACGAGATCGCCGGAGCCTCGCCGCGGCTGGAGACGATCATCTTCGGACCGGCCGACTTCATGGCCTCGATCAACATGAAGTCCCTGGTCGTGGGCATGCAGCCGCCCGGCTACGGCGCGGACGCCTACCACTACATCCTGATGCGGATCCTGATGGCGGCCCGCATGCACGACCTCCAGGCGATCGACGGCCCCTTCCTCCAGATCAAGAACGTCGACGGCTACCGCGAGGTCGCCGGGCGCGCCGCGGCCCTGGGGTTCGACGGCAAGTGGGTGCTGCACCCCGGCCAGGTCGACGCGGCCAACGAGGTCTTCTCCCCCTCCCAGGAGGACTACGACCACGCCGAGCTGATCCTCGACGCGTACGACTGGTGTACCTCCGAGGCCGGCGGCAAGAAGGGCTCGGCGATGCTCGGCGACGAGATGATCGACGAGGCCAGCCGCAAGATGGCGCTGGTCATCTCGGGCAAGGGCCGCGCGGCGGGCATGCAGCGCACGACCAAGTTCGAAATCCCGGAGGCCTGAGCACCATGCAGTTCGGACGCACCTACGAAGAGTTCGAGATCGGCGCGGTCTACAAGCACTGGCCCGGAAAGACGGTCACCGAGTACGACGACCACCTCTTCTGCCTGCTGACCATGAACCACCACCCGCTCCACATGGACAGCAACTACGCGGAGAACACGACCGACTTCGGCAAGAACGTTGTCGTGGGCAACTACATCTACTCGCTGCTGCTGGGCATGTCGGTGCCGGACGTCTCCGGCAAGGCCATCGCCAACCTGGAGATCGAGTCGCTGCGTCACGTGGCGCCGACCTTCCACGGCGACACGATCTACGGCGAGACCACGGTCCTGGACAAGACCCCGTCGAAGTCGAAGAACGACCGCGGCATCGTCTACGTGGAGACCAAGGGCTACAAGCAGGACGGCACCCTCGTCTGCGTCTTCCGGCGCAAGGTGATGGTCCCGACCGAGACGTACATCAAGGAGCGCGGCGGCGAGCAGCCCGGCCGCCCCACGCTGAAGGAACAGGGGAAGTAGAACCATGAGCCGACTTGCCCAGACCGCCGGCCTGACGGACGACCAGAGGGACATCCTCAAGACCGTCCGGGAGTTCGTCGACAAGGAGATCATTCCGGTCGCGACCGAGCTCGAGCACCGGGACGAGTACCCGCAGCAGATCGTCGACGGCCTCAAGGAGCTCGGCCTCTTCGGCCTGATGATCCCGGAGGAGTACGGCGGCCTGGGTGAGTCGCTCCTCACCTACGCGCTGTGCGTCGAGGAGATCGCGCGCGGCTGGATGTCCGTCTCGGGCATCATCAACACCCACTTCATCGTGGCGTACATGCTCAAGCAGCACGGCACCCAGGAGCAGAGGGAGTACTTCCTTCCGCGGATGGCGCTGGGCGAGGTGCGCGGGGCGTTCTCGATGTCCGAGCCGGGGCTCGGCTCCGATGTGTCGGCCATCACCTCCAAGGCGGTGAAGGACGGTGACGAGTACGTCCTGAACGGCCAGAAGATGTGGCTGACGAACGGTGGCACGTCCACGCTGGTGGCCGTTCTGGTCCGCAGTGACGAAGGACACCCGGAGGGCACCGCCCCCCACAAGTCGATGACGACCTTCCTCGTGGAGAAGGAGGCCGGCTTCGGTGAGGTCCGGCCCGGCCTGACCATCCCCGGCAAGATCGACAAGATGGGCTACAAGGGGGTCGACACCACCGAGCTCATCATGGACGGACTGCGCATTCCGGCCAATCGGGTCCTGGGCGGGGAGACCGGCCGAGGGTTTTACCAAATGATGGACGGGGTCGAGGTCGGCCGCGTCAACGTGGCGGCCCGTGGTTGCGGCGTCGCGCAGCGTGCGTTCGAGCTGGGTGTCTCGTATGCCCAGCAACGTCACACTTTCGGCAAGGCCATCGCCGAGCACCAGGCGATCCAGTTCAAGCTGGCCGAGATGGCTACCAAGGTCGAAGCCGCCCATGCGATGATGGTCAATGCAGCACGCAAAAAGGACTCCGGGGAACGAAACGACCTCGAAGCAGGGATGGCGAAGTACCTCGCCTCCGAGTACTGCAAGGAGGTGGTGGAGGACGCGTTCCGTATCCACGGTGGATACGGCTTCTCGAAGGAGTACGAGATCGAGCGCCTCTACCGAGAGGCACCCATGCTGCTCATCGGTGAAGGTACCGCCGAGATCCAGAAAATGATCATCGGGCGACGCCTGCTCGAGGAGTACCGGCTCCAGGGCTGAAAGTCCCTTTTGCGGTAAATCATCCAGTGGTTTTCCGCAAAAGAGTCACTAGCAGTCACTGGCTCACGGTCATCGACTCGGCTTCTGGCTTGCCCAGTTGTTGCGTGCAACCGATAGCATTCCAGTAAAGCCGCCGTCCCGTCCCCCCGTTTGCGGCGCGGCATCACCCGCTACGAAGGTCATCCATGCCCCACAGCCAAACCTCTGCACCTCGCGTCGGCCTCCTCGGTGGACGCCTCGCGCGCGGAGCATCGCCGTGGCTTCTGCCGACCGTCGCCACCGCCGCCATCAGCCTCGTCCGGGCCCGCAAGTCCGGACGCTGGGCGGCCGTGGCCGTGCCCACCACCGCGCTCGCGGCGGGCATGCTGTGGTTCTTCCGCGACCCCGAGCGTGAGATCACGCAGGGCCGGGTCATCTCCCCCGCCGACGGTGTGGTGCAGAGCATCATGCCGTGGAAGGACGGGCGGACCCGCGTCGCGATCTTCATGAGCCCCCTGAACGTCCACGTCAACCGGGCGCCCCTCGCGGGCACGGTGACGTCCGTGGAGCACGTCCCCGGTGGATTCGTTCCGGCGTTCAACAAGGAGAGCGAGAACAACGAGCGCGTCGTCTGGCACTTCGACACCGAGCTCGGCGACATCGAGATGGTGCAGATCGCCGGCGCCGTCGCCCGTCGCATCGTCCCGTACCTGCCGGCCGGTACCAAGGTGGAGCAGGGCGAACGCATCGGTCTGATCCGCTTCGGCTCCCGCGTCGACATCTACCTCCCCGAGGGCGTCGAGGTCGCGGTCGAGGTCGGACAGGCCACCACCGCGGGGGTGACCCGAATTGACCGTGACTGAACCTGAAACTCCGGCGAACCTGTCCACGCCCGCCTCGGGCTGGGTGCCCGAGGCTGCCGAGGAGGAGTCCACCGAGGACGACATGCCGCTGTCGCTGCGGCTGTCGATAGCGGACACCCTCACCCTCGGTAACGCGACGTGCGGATTCATGGCGGTGTACTTCACCACCACCGGGATCCTCATCCCGCACCTCACGGGCAGCGGCGAGTCGGGCATGGCCCGCAGCAGCGCGGCCACGGCCGTGATACTGATGCTGCTCGCCGCGGTCTTCGACCTCTTCGACGGCATCGTGGCCCGCAAGCTGCGCAGCTCGCCGATGGGCGCGGAGCTGGACAACCTGTCCGACCTGATCAGCTTCGGCCTGGCTCCGGCCTACTTCGTCCTCGTCTACGGCATGGTCGCCGACGACGCGGTGCAGAAGATGTCGGCGCTGGCGGCGATCGTCGTCCTGCTGGCCGTCGTCCTGCGCCTCGCGAGATTCAGCTGCGTGGCGATGAAGGACGGCATGTTCCAGGGCATGCCGAGCCCCTTCGGTGCGCTGACGGTCGTCTCGATCGTGCTGCTGGAGCTGCCGTTCATCCCGACCCTGCTGGCGATCGTCGGCGTGGCCTGGCTGATGGTGAGCCGGGTCGAGTACCCCAAGCCGCGGGGTGTCCTCGCGGTGGCGATGCTCAGCTGGATCGTCGCGGCGATGGGCCTGCTGGCCGCGTGGGCGTTCGACGCGCCGGGCGGCGGGCTGCTGCTCCAGACCGGCTGCGCGCTGCAGATCGCTCTGGCGGCGACCATCCCGCTGTTCGCGACGACCCGTCGCGCGAACACGTTCCGCCACAACCGCCGCGAGGCCCGGGCCACCCAGGCCCCGTAGCCCCGCTGTACGCGTACGAGAGGGCCCCCGGCCGCCACCAGGCAGCCGGGGGCCCTTCCGCATGCCCGGGGCCGCCTGTTCGCCGCTGCGTGCGCTCCCACCGTGCGGCGGTGGTCCGGCGCCGAGGGGCCAGGAAGGCGCGGGTCGCGCATAGGCTTGGTGTCGGAAAACCGCCAGCCTCGGGACCGGCCGGCCGGGAGGATGGGAGCCATGTACACCGACACCGAGCGTTGCGTGCGGGCCGTCCAGTCGAAGGACGCGCGGTTCGACGGCTGGTTCTTCACCGCCGTCCGGACCACCGGGATCTACTGCCGCCCCAGCTGCCCCGCCGTACCGCCCAAGGTCGAGAACATGACCTTCCTGCCCAGCGCCGCCGCCTGCCAGCAGGGCGGGTTCCGGGCCTGCAAGCGGTGCCGGCCCGACACCTCCCCCGGCTCCCCCGAGTGGAACGCCCGCGCGGACGCCGTCGCCCGCGCCATGCGCCTCATCCAGGACGGGGTGGTCGACCGGGAGGGCGTCCCGGGGCTGGCCTCCCGCCTCGGGTACTCCGCCCGCCAGGTGGAGCGCCAGCTGGGCGCCGAGCTCGGCGCCGGGCCCCTCGCCCTGGCCCGGGCCCAGCGCGCGCAGACCGCCCGGCTGCTGATCGAGACCTCCGGGCTCCCGATGGGCGACATCGCCTTCGCCGCCGGGTTCTCCTCGATCCGGACCTTCAACGACACCGTCCGCGAGGTCTTCGCCCTGGCCCCGAGCGAGCTCCGGGCCAAGGCGGCCGGCCGGGAGGCCGTCCGGGGCGCCGCGTCCGCCCAGGTTCCCGGCACCATCAGCCTGCGGCTCCCCTTCCGCGCCCCGCTCAACCCCGACAACCTCTTCGGCCATCTCGCCGCGACCGCCGTCCCCGGGGTCGAGGAGTGGCGGGACGGCGCCTACCGCCGCACGCTCCGGCTCCCGTACGGCACCGGCATCGTCTCCCTCACCCCGCAGCCCGACCACATCGGCTGCCGGCTGGCCCTCACCGACCTGCGTGACCTGACCATCGCCATCAGCCGCTGCCGGCGGCTCCTGGACCTCGACGCGGACCCCGAGGCCGTCGACGAGCAGCTGAGCGCCGACCCTCTGCTGGCCCCGCTCGTGGCCAAGGCGCCCGGCCGCCGGGTGCCCCGTACCGTCGACGCGGAGGAGTTCGCCGTACGGGCGGTCCTCGGACAGCAGGTGTCCACGGCGGCGGCCCGTACGCACGCGGCCCGCCTGGTACGCGCCCTCGGCGAGCCGGTGGCCGATCCCGAGGGCGGGCTGACGCACCTGTTCCCGACCCCGCAGGCGCTGGCCGGACTGGACCCGGAGTCCCTGGCCATGCCGCGCAGCCGGCGGACCACCTTCACCACGCTCGTCTCGGCCCTGGCCGACGGTTCGCTCCCGCTCGGCATCGACAGCGACTGGGAGGCGGCCCGCGCCCAGCTGGGGGCGCTGCCCGGCTTCGGGCCGTGGACCACCGAGATCATCGCGATGCGGGCCCTGGGTGACCCGGACGCCTTCATTCCCTCCGACCTGGGGATCCGGCGGGCCGCGCAGGGGCTCGGGCTGCCCTCCACGCCCGCGGCGCTGACCGCCCGCGCGGCGCAGTGGCGGCCCTGGCGCGCGTACGCCGTGCAGTACCTGTGGGCCACCGAGGACCACGCGATCAACATCCTGCCCGCCTGACTTCCCCCGCCTGACGTCCGAGGAGCACCCAGACCATGAGCAGCAGCACGAGCACCAGGAACAGCACCAAGCAGCACACCGTCGTGGACAGCCCCTACGGGCCGCTCACCCTCGTCGCCGCCGACGGGGTCCTCTGCGGCCTCTACATGACCGAGCAGCGCCACCGCCCGGCCGAGGAGACCTTCGGGGAGCGCGTCGCGGCCGGCGAGGACCCCTTCCCGGAGGTGGTGCGGCAGCTGACCGCGTACTTCGCCGGGGAACTCACCACCTTCGACCTGCCGGTCCGGCTGGAGGGCACCGAGTTCCAGCGCAGCGTGTGGGAGCAGCTCGTACGGATCCCCTACGGGCAGACCTGGTCCTACGGGGAGCTGGCCGTCAAGCTCGGCAAGCCCAACGCCTCGCGCGCGGTGGGGCTGGCCAACGGGAAGAACCCGGTCGGCATCATCGTGCCGTGCCACCGCGTCATCGGGTCGTCCGGCTCCATGACCGGCTACGGCGGCGGCATCGACCGCAAGGTGCGCCTGCTGGCCTTCGAGTCCGGGGCCGACCAGCTCTAGAACACCTCGGGCCCTGTCTCCTTGGCCGGCGTCACGGACCGGTCAGATCGTGACCGGGCCGTGGGCAGTGGCGAACTCGACCGAGACCAGGCCCGGTTCCTCGTCCTGGACCCAGGTGACGTCGATCTGGTCGAGGGGGTGGTCGGCCGGTTCGCCGAGGAATTCGGCGATGGAGGCGGCGTCGCCGGCGAGGGAGACCCCGTGGATGGTGGTGGAGGTGCGCGGGTCGGCGCTCGGGCGCTCCTCGACGGGGACCGACCACTGAAGGAAGTAGGGCAGTTGCGGGTCCTCCAGCAGTTCCAGCAGGCCGATCTGCTTCCACCTCAGGTCGAACCCGTCGGGGCGGACACGGTGGCCCTCGGCCGAGGTGCGGCCGAGGCGGGCCTCGACCGGGGCGATGTCGTCGACGGAGACCACCCAACCGAGCCAGCCGCCGCCCTCGGCGGCGCGGCGCGCGACCGCCTGGCCGAAGGGTGCACGGTCGGCGGCGGGGTGGTCGAGGGTGGTGACGACCTCGACGTAGGTGCCGCCGCTCAGCGGGAGAATGAAATTGCGGGTACCGAATCGTGGGTGCACGCCCCCGTCTACGAACCCGGCGCCCAGGGCCGATCCGATCCACTGGACGGTCGAGACGAAGCTGTCGCGGGCCACCGCATAGGACACGTGATCAAGTCGCACTGCGCCATCATGGCCCGCCAACCCGTACAGATCCCGACGCCACGCCCGCCGCTCCGGCCGCGTCCGCCGTGGATTCGGCCGTGGACCGGATCGGTCACCTTCACCCCGGCGAGGAAAGCCCGGGCGGACACCGTGCACACCGCACTTCCAAGGGACGGGCTCTAGGCCGGCGGTGCGACCGCTTCGAGGTCCGCGACGGTGCCCGACATGACGGCACGGATGTGCCGGGTGAGGTGTTCCACCGGCCAGTCCCACCAGGCGAGGGCGAGCAGCCGGGCGATCTCCCCGTCGGTGTGGCGGGTGCGGATGAGGGTGGCCGGGTTGCCGCCGGCGATCCCGTAGTCGGGGACGTCGTCCACGACCACGGAGCCGGCCGCGATGACCGCTCCGTGCCCGATGCGCACCCCGGGCATGACCATGGCCCCGTAGCCGACCCAGACGTCGTTGCCGACGACGGTGTCACCGCGGCCCGGGAGGCCGGCGAGCAGGTCGAAGTGCTCGGACCAGGAGCCGCCCATGATGGGGAAGGGGAAGGTCGAGGGGCCGTCCATGCGGTGGTTGGCGCCGTTCATGATGAAGCGCACCCCGGTGCCCAGGGCGCAGAACTTCCCGATGACCAGCTTCTCCGGCCCGTAGTGGTAGAGCACGTTGCGGGTCTCGAAGGCGGTGGGGTCGTCCGGGTCGTCGTAGTAGGAGTACTCGCCCACCTCGATCAGCGGCGAGGTGACCAGCGGCTTCAGCAGGACCACGCGCGGCTGCCCGGGAATCGGGTGGAGCACTGTCGGGTCCGCGGGGAGGGCGTTCACGGCTAGGCCGTCTCTTTCGGATCTTGTCGGTCAGGTCCGCGTCGTCCGGTGCCGTGCCTCGGCGCGCTGGCGGGGGTTCCCCCTACCTGAAGGCCCCTGGTTTCCCCGCCACGTGGCGA
>NZ_JBHWMB010000002.1:16738-197568 GCF_042730015.1 Streptomyces sp. NPDC059957
CTCCCGCGTACTGGACGTACTCGGGTGCCCCGGCAGTGCGGCGAGGTGCGGTGCCGGGCGGCGCGGACCCGGCAAGATCCGAAAGAGACGGCCTATATGACCACCAGCGGGACCAGCAGTGCGAAGGCGGCGCCGGCCTCGACCGCGTAGCCGTACAGGGACGGGTGCTGGACGGGGGCCGCGAGCAGGACCACGCTCTGCTGGGCGGCGGCGGCCCCCACCCAGTCGGCGTCGGCTCCGAGGCCGCCCTGGTACCAGCCCTCGCAGGCGCCGGGGCCGGTGACGGCGAGGACGTCGTCCTCGCGGCGGTAGAAGGCCTGCCAGCCCTCGGCCGGCACGGACCAGGCCTCGAAGTCGGTGAACTGGGCCCAGCCGCCGTCCCGGATCGCGGTGTCGAACATCCAGACCGGCACCCCCTCGGGAGTGACCTCGCCGCTCTCCTGCTGGTCGGTGGTGAAGTGGACCATGGGCAGCGCGTCGGGCCCGTCGGCGGTGCTGGGCCAGGCGTACATCGTGATCATCTGCTGAATTCTGTCCTGCTCGGTGTAGGCACGGAATAACGAGCGGAAGGGACTACGAGGCCTGCGGCCGGCGGCCGTTCTCCAGCTCGGCGGCGCCCTCGCCGGACCGCAGTACGCGGTACGCCTCCTCGGTGCGCAGGCCCAGGGATCCGAGCAGATGGTCCGTCAGCTCGGTGGGCTCCACCAGCCGCCACGAGAGCAGCTCCTCCTCCTGCAGCTTGATGGAGGCGAGCTGTGCGGCGTCGAGCACGCCGCCGTCGTAGAGGTAGGCGACGAGCGGGGGCCGGCCCGGGCCGGTCGACCAGTCGACGGCGAGCAGCCGGCCGAGCGGTACGTCTATGCCGATCTCCTCGGCGCTCTCCCGGCGGGCGGCCGTCCGCGGGGACTCCCCCGTGTCCGACTCGATGGTCCCGCCCGGCAGGGCCCAGCCCTCCCGGTAGTTGGGCTCGACGAGCAGCACCCGGCCCCGCTCGTCCCGGAAGAGCGCGGCAGCGCCGGCCAGCACCCGGGGCAGGCTCGCGATGTAGGTGGCGTAGTCATCCGTGGTGGTCACGCCGCCACCCTACCCAGCCGCCGCGGGCCCTCGGCGATCACGCTTCCGGGGTGGACCCTCCGCCGGCCGCCCCGCCGGGTCCGCCGCCGGATCCGTCCTCGCGGTCGCGGTTCCTCGACTCCGCGACGCGGCGCAGGCGCGGGTGGCGGGCCGGGCCCTGCTCGGTGATGGCGTCGCCGACCATGGCCTTGACCGCGTCCCGCAGGCCGTGCAGGGCGTGGTGGCGGACGGGTCCCGCGCCCGGGTCCTCCCGCAGCTCCTTCACCAGGGCCCAGCACAGGAGCAGCATCACGACCACGAACGGCAGCGCGACCAGGATCGTGGCCGTCTGGAGGGACTTCAGGCCGCCCGCGACGAGGAGTACGGCGGCCACGGAAGCCATCAGCACGCCCCAGGTGACCACGAGCCAGGTCGGCGGGTTCAGGGAGCCGCGGCTGGTGAGGGAGCCCATGACGAGGGAGGCGGAGTCGGCGCTGGTGACGAAGTACGTCATCACCAGGAGCATCGCGATCCACGAGGTGACCGTGCCGAGCGGGAGCGCGTCGAGCATCGCGAAGAGCGAGGCCTCGGTGCCCTCCTTGGCCTTGGCGGCCATGTCGGCGACGCCGGTGGAGTCGAGGCGGATCGCGGTGCCGCCCATGACGCAGAACCAGACGACGGTGGCTCCGCTGGGGACCAGGAGCACGCCGATGAGGAACTCGCGGATGGTGCGGCCGCGCGAGATGCGGGCGATGAAGGTGCCGACGAAGGGCGCCCAGGAGAGCCACCACGCCCAGTAGAAGATCGTCCACGCGCCGAGCCACGCGCTGTCGGTGAAGGCGCCGGTGCGGGTGGCCATCGGGAGCAGCTCGTGCAGGTAGCTGCCGACGCTCGCCGGGATCACGTCGAGGATGTAGACGGTCGGACCGAGGACGAAGACGAAGGTCATCAGGGCCGCGGCGAGCACGATGTTGATCGTGCTGAGCCATTTGACGCCCTTGTGCAGGCCGGAGAAGGCGGAGAGCACGAAGGCGGCGGACAGGGATCCGATGATGATCAGCTCGACGGTGGTCGAGTCCTCGATCCCCGTCGTGATGTTGAGCCCCTTGGCGACCTGGAGGGCGCCGAGGCCGAGGCTGGTGGCGGTGCCGAAGACGGTCGCGAAGACGGCGAGCAGGTCGATGGCCTTGCCGGGCCATCCGTTGGCCCGCTCCTCGCCCATGAGGGGGACGAAGGCGGAGCTGAGGCGGTTGCCGCGGCCCTTGCGGAAGGTCGCGTAGGCGAGGGCGAGGCCGGCGATGCCGTAGATCGCCCAGGGGGTGAGGGTCCAGTGGAAGAAGGAGTAGTCGAGCGAGGCACGGGCCGCGTCGCCGGTGCCGGGGGCGGCTCCCGAGGCCGGGGGCGGGTTCAGATAGTGGGTGAGCGGCTCGCCCACCCCGTAGAACATCAGCCCGATCCCCATGCCCGCGCTGAACATCATCGCGATCCACGCGAGGTTCGTGAACTCCGGCTCCGAGTCGTCCTTGCCGAGGCGGATCCGGCCGAAGCGGCTGATCGCGAGCACGACGCACATGACGAGGAACACATCGGCGGCGATCACGAAGAGCCACGCGAAGTTGCTCAGCACCCAGGCCAGCGCACTGCCCGAGGCCGAGTCGAAGGAACTCTTGCCCAGGGCCGCCCAGGCGACCACGGCCAGGACGGAGATCACTCCGATGGTGACGACGGTGTGGTCGGGGGTGCCGTCAGCGCCTCCGACGGGCCCTTCGGACCCGCCACCTGGGGAATCCGGACGTGGCTGTTCCAGTGAATCCGCGCTCATGCGGCCACACTATGCAGGCGTATATACCTATTTAGGGGTATGCCGCGCCGGGTGTGGCCCAGGCCACCCATGGGCATAGGAGGATCCTCCGGATAGGCTCATGGACGGCGCGACTGCACTGTTCGATAGCAAGGGATTAGCAAGGTGACGGACGGAGCAGTAACTGAGACCGCGCGCGTGCTCATCGCCGCGGACAAATTCAAGGGCTCGCTCACGGCCGTTCAGGTCGCTGAGCGGGTGACGGCCGGCCTTCGCAAGGCCGTACCGGGCGTGGAGATCGAGACCCTCCCCGTCGCGGACGGCGGCGACGGTACGGTCGCGGCCGCCGTGGCGGCCGGTTTCGAACGCCGGGAGGTACGGGTCACCGGACCGCTCGGTGACCAGGTCACGGCCGCTTTCGCCCTGCGCGAGGGCACCGCGGTGGTCGAGATGGCGGAGGCCTCCGGCCTCCAGCTGCTGCCGGCGGGTGTCTTCGCCCCGCTGACGGCGACCACCTACGGCTCCGGCGAACTGCTGAAGGCCGCACTCGACGCGGGAGCGCGCTCGATCGTCTTCGGCGTGGGCGGCAGCGCCACCACCGACGGCGGCGCGGGCATGCTGGCCGCGCTGGGCGCGGTGTTCCTGGATGCGAACGGTGAACCCGTCGGTCCGGGCGGCGGCGCGCTGGCGGCACTGGCCTCGGCGGACCTGTCCGGCGTCGACCCCCGCATCAAGGAGGTCGACTTCGTCCTGGCGAGCGACGTGGACAACCCTCTGACGGGTCCGAAGGGCGCTCCGGCGGTCTACGGCCCGCAGAAGGGGGCGTCGCCCGAGGACGTCGCGACGCTGGACGCGGCGCTGGCGCACTTCGCGGTGGTCCTGGAGAAGTCGATCGGCTCCCTGGCCGCCGAGGCGGCGGTTTCGCCCGGCGCGGGCGGAGCGGGCGGCATCGGCTACGGGGCGCTGCTGCTCGGCGCCTCGTTCCGTCCCGGCATCGAGCTGATGCTCGAGGTGCTCGGCTTCGCGCCGGCGCTGGAGCGGGCGACGCTGGTCATCACCGGCGAGGGTTCGCTGGACGAGCAGACCCTCCACGGCAAGGCGCCGGCCGGTGTCGCGGCGGCGGCCCGCGCGGCGGGCAAGGAGGTCGTGGCGGTCTGCGGACGCCTGCTGCTCACCGAGGAGGCCCTCCAGGCGGCCGGGATCCGGAAGGCCTACCCGCTCACCGGGATCGAGCCCGACCCGGCCGTGTGCATCGCCAACGCGGGGCCGCTCCTGGAGCAGGTCGCGCAGAACATCGCGGCCGAGGTCCTCTGACCCGGAGTCCGGCCCGTCCGGCGGCCCGGATCCCCTGACGGGGGTCCGGGCCGCCGGGGTTTCGCCGGCGGCCCGCCGTGCGGGGCGCGACCTACGCGGCCGCATGGGCACCGACCGCTTCGGAGCCGGCCGCTTCGGAGCCGGCCGCGTCGGAGGCCGCAGCTTCGGAGCCGGCCGCGTCGGAGGCCGCCCCGGAGGCGATCGCCTCGACGAGCTGACCGGTGGTGACGATCCGGGCGAACTGGCCGCCCTGCAGGTTGACGGCGGTGGCGGTGGCGAGTTGATCGGCCGTCAGCCGGGGCGCGCCCGGCGCGGCGGCGGCGACCAGGTCGAAGGTGTGCGTGGCGTCGAGCGGTACGAGGACGTCGTAGCCCAGGTTCCCCGCCATCCGCGCCGTGAGCTCCACGCACATGTTGGTCTGGATCCCGACGACGACGATCTGTCCGACACCCTGGGCGGTGAGCCACTCGGCGAGGTCCGGGGTGCCGTAGAAGGCGGAGTTGACGGACTTGGTGATGTGCAGGGCGGCCCCCTCCTCGCGCTCGGCGACGAAGTCCTTGAAGGGGTGGCCGGGCTGGTCCGGCCCGAAGATGGAACCGGCGGGCGACACGTGCTGGACGAGGACCACCGGGCGGCCCGATTCCTGCCACGCGTCCATCAGGGTGGCGATGTTGGCCTCGGCGGCCGGGTTGTTGCGCGGGCCCCAGTAGGTGGCGTCGTCGAAGCCCTTCTGTACGTCGATGACCAGCAGGGCACTGTTCGCGGCGATTTCGATCTTCTTGTTCGTCATGGCTCCATCCTCGGCCCGGCACGAGCCCCGGAACAGGGGCGGCGGGGACGCGAACCGATGGGATCGTGCCAACCTGGCAGCCCGCGGGAGAACCCCGCCGGCCGCCCTCGCCGAGAGCCCTGCCGAGCCCGCCCGGCCACCCCGCCGAGGCCGCCGGCCACCCCCACCAGGTCCGCCCTGACACCCCGTCGGCACGTTCCCGGGCGCCCCGCCGGAGTCCCGTCGGGCACGCCGCCAAGTCCGCCAGGGCGCCCCACCGGCTAGTGCTGTGGCCGGGAAGGTTTGCCGGGTCGCGGCGTCCGGTGCGGTGCATCGCAAGGCGGAGGGCCACGGCTCGTACCGGACGTACTTCCGCGGTCCGACAGCGCGGCGAGGCGCCGTGCCGGGCGAGGCGTCGCGACCCGGTGAACCTTCCCGGTCACAGCACTAGGTCACAGGTGCCCGGGCAGAGCCCCCCGGCGGAGCCCGCCAGGGGTCCCGCCGGGGGCCGCTTCGGGGCGCCGGGGGAACACCTCCGGCGTACGCCCTCCGCCCGAGCCCCGGCAGCCCCACCTGCCCCACGCGACCTCCAGGTGCCCCCACAGGCCACCGCAGGCTTCGCGCGGGCCTTCGCGGCCCGCTCCCGCCGGACGGCCCGCCGGAGCCCCACAGGCCCCTTCCAGCCCCCTTGTTCACCGGGGCGGGCGTGGCAGACTCACGCCATGCACCGCGTCGCGATCGTCGTACAGCCCGGCATCCGCGCCTTCGACCTGGCCGTCATCACCGAGGTCTGGGGCACCGACCTCAGCCGCCTCGGGGTTCCGCCCTTCGACATGCGCCGGTGCTCCCTGACCCCGGGGCCGATCCCGCTCCCCGGCGGGCTGACCCTGACCCCCGACCGGGGGCTCGACTGGCTCCACGGCGCCGACCTCGTCGTCGTCCCCGCGCTGGCCCGGCCCAGCGATCCGACGCCCGAACCCGTCCTCGCCGCCCTGCGGGACGCCCACGCCCGCGGCATCCCGGTGGCCGCCCTGTGCGCGGGCGCGTTCATCCTCGCCGAGGCGGGACTGCTCGCGGGCCGCCGGGCCGTGACCCACTGGGCGCTGGCCCCGACGCTGGCCGGCCGCCACCCCTCCGTACGCGTCGAGGAGGCCCCGCTCTACGTCGAGGACGACGGGGTGTGGACCTCCGCCGGGGTCGCCTCCGGCATCGACCTCTGCCTCCACCTGGTCCGCGACGCCCACGGCGCCGAGGCGGCCGCGGCCATCGCCCGGGCGATGGTGACGGGCCCTTTCCGCACCGGTGACCACGCCCAGTACCTGGACCGCCCGACCCCGGCCGCCGACCGGATCGCCGAGGCGCTGGCCGCCGTACGGGAGCGGGCGCTGGGGCGGCTGCACGAGGCGCTGGACGTGGCCACCCTGGCCCGGTGGGCCGGGATGTCGCCGCGCTCCTTCGCCCGGCACTTCGCCGCCGCGACCGGCACCACCCCGCACAAATGGCTCCTCGCCCACCGTCTGGACGAAGCCCGCAAACTGCTGGAACGGACCGACCATCCCGTCACCGAGGTGGCCCGGCGCGCCGGATTCGCCAGTGAGGTCACCTTCCGCCAGCACTTCACCGCGTACGTCGGCACGAACCCCCGCGCCTACCGCGCCGCGGCTACCGCACCAGGGCCTCCCCCAAACCCCGCGGACAGTGTTAGAAATGGCTCATGACCGGACGTTTTGGCCCACCCAGGGGCTCTGAAGGGGCGCCCGAGGACGGGCCCTCGTCCGAGCCGGGCCACGGCCGGGCCGCGCGCGGTGCCGGCCGCCCCTCCTCCCGGTTGTCCACGGGCCTCTCGCTCGGCGCGCGCACCGTCGCCGGCCAGGTCTTCGCCCTCCAGGCCGTCCTCGTCCTGGTGCTGATCACGGCGGCCGCCGCGGCCCTGTTCTTCCAGGCCCGGTACGACAGCCAGCGCGACGCCCGCAACCGCTCCCTCGCGACCGCCGAGGCCTTCGCCCACGCCCCCGGACTCCCCGCCGCGCTCAGGTCCGCCGACCCCACCGCCGAGCTCCAGCCGCTGGCCGAGGGCGCCCGCCGGGGCTCCGGCGTCGACTTCGTCGCCGTCATGACCACCGACGGGATCCGGTACACCGACTCCCGCCCCGAACTGATCGGCCGGCGCGCCACCGGCGACCTCTCCCGCGCCGTGGCCGGGCAGGCGTTCACCGAGACGTTCAAGGGGAAGCCGAGCGACGTGGTGCGCGCCGTGGTGCCCGTACGGGACTCCTCGGGCGCCGTGGTCGGCCTGGTCGCCACCGGCATCGAGGTCGCCAACGTCGGCGACGTGGTCGAGGGCCAGCTGCCCCTGCTCTTCGGCGCGGCGGCCGGCGCCCTGCTCCTGGGCACCGGTGGCGCGGCGCTCGTGAGCCGTCGGCTGCGGCGCCAGACCCGGGGCCTCGGCGAGGCCGAGATGACCCGGATGAACGAACACCACGAAGCCGTTCTGCACGCCGTCCGCGAGGGCGTGCTGATCATCGACAACGACGGCCGGCTCATCCTCGCCAACGACGAGGCCCGCCGTCTGCTCGACCTGCCGGCCGACGCCGAGCAGAGTTACGTCGGCGATCTCGGGCTCGACCCGTCCACGGCCTCGCTGCTGGCCTCCGGCCGGGTCGCCACCGACGAGGTGCACCGGTCGGGCGACCGGCTCCTCGCGGTCAACGTGCGCCCGACCAAGCCCTACGGCGGCCGCCCCACGGGCACCGTCACGACCCTGCGCGACTCCACCGAGCTCGCCGCGCTCTCCGGCCGGGCCGCGGTCGCCCGTGACCGCCTCCAGCTGCTCTACGACGCCGGTGTGCGCATCGGGACCACCCTGGACGTGGTGCGCACCGCCGAGGAGCTCTCCGAGGTCGCCGTCCCGCGGTTCGCGGACTTCGTCACCGTCGAGCTGCTGGAGCCGGTGCTGCGCGGCGAGGAGCCCGGCGGCGGGGCGCACACCGAGATGCGGCGGGCCGCCATCAGCGGGATCCGGGTGGATTCCCCGCTGCAGCCGGTGGGCGACATGATCCGCTTCGTGGTGCCGACCGCGCCGATGTCCGCGGCCCTGGACGCCGGGCGGGCGGTCCTCGCGGCCGATCTGAACCGCGCCTTCGGCTGGCGGGCCCAGGACCACGACGGGACCCGGGTGGCCCTGGACTACGGGCTGCACTCGCTGATCTCCGTACCGCTCCAGGCCCGCGGGGTGGTCCTCGGCATGGCCAACTTCTGGCGGGCCGACACCCCCGAGCCCTTCGACGAGGAGGACCTGTCCTTCGCCGAGGAGCTGGCGGCGCGGGCCGCGGTCTCCATCGACAACGCCCGCCGCTTCACGCGCGAGCACGCGGTGGCGGTGACCCTCCAGCGCAGTCTGCTGCCGCGGGTGCTGCCCGATCTGAGCGCCGTGGACGTCGCCTTCCGATACCTGCCCGCGAAGGCGGGGGTGGGCGGGGACTGGTTCGACGTGATCCCGCTCGCCGGGGCCCGGGTCGCGCTGGTCGTCGGCGACGTGGTGGGGCACGGAGTGCACGCCGCCGCCACCATGGGCCGGCTGCGGACCGCCGTGCACAACTTCTCCACCCTCGACATGCCGCCCGACGAGCTGCTGGGCCACCTCGACGAGCTGATCGACCGGATCGACCAGGACGAGTCCTCGGCCGACGAGGGCTCCGGGGAGGGCGAGTCCTCCGGCGTCACCGGCGCCACCTGCCTCTACGCGGTGTACGACCCGGTGTCCGGCCACTGCGCCATGGCCAGCGCCGGCCACCCGGGCCCGGCGCTGGTCGGGCCCGACGGGGAGGTGGAGTACCCCGAGCTGCCGATCGGGCTGCCGCTGGGCGTCGGCGGGATGCCCTTCGAGGCCGTGGAGCTCCAGCTGCCCGAGGCGAGCCGGCTCGTACTGTTCACCGACGGGCTGCTGGAGGACCGCGACCGGGACTTCGACACCGGCCTCGCGATGCTGACCGAGGCCCTGTCCCGGCCGGACCGCAGCCCCGATCAGGCCTGTTCCGACGTACTGGCCTCGCTGCTGTTCCCGGCACCGAGCGACGACATCGCCCTGCTCATCGCCGACACCCGGCGGCTCCCCGCCGAGCGGATCGCGGAGTGGGAGGTGTTCCCGGACCCCTCGGACGTGTCCCGGGTCCGCCGCGCCGGTTCCGCGCAGCTCTCCGCGTGGGGCCTGGGGGACGTCACCTTCACCGCCGAGCTCATCCTCAGCGAGCTGATCACCAACGCCATCCGCTACGGGACCCCGCCGATCCGGGTCCGGCTGCTCCGTGACCGCACCCTGATCTGCGAGATCTCCGACGGCAGCAGCACCTCACCGCACCTGCGCTACGCGGCCACGACCGACGAGGGCGGGCGCGGCCTGTTCCTCGTGGCCCAGTACGCGGAGCGCTGGGGCACCCGCTACACGGACCGCGGCAAGGTGATCTGGGCGGAACTCCCCCTGACGGGCGCGGCGGAGCCGGCGCCCCCGGCCGTGGTGGACCTGGACGCCCTGGAGGACCTGGCCTGGTAGCGGACGGGGCCGGTGACCCGCGCCCCGGTGCCCTCGCCCGGCTCAGAGACGGGCGGCCAGCCTGGCCTTCGCCTCCGGCCATTCGGCGGCCAGCAGGGAGAAGTACACGCTGTCGC
Source organism: Streptomyces sp. NPDC059957 (assembly GCF_042730015.1). Lineage (NCBI taxonomy): Bacteria > Bacillati > Actinomycetota > Actinomycetes > Kitasatosporales > Streptomycetaceae > Streptomyces > Streptomyces sp. NPDC059957. Next base: position 26,341 of record NZ_JBHWMB010000002.1, read on the forward strand.
GCCAGGTGCCGTCCGGGCGCCGGCGGTGACGGCGCAGGACGCCTTCGCGCTGTGCTCCGAGGCGGGCGATCGCGGCCTGGGAACGGGTGTTGAGGTGGTCCGTCTTGAGCTGGACCCGGCCCATGCCGAGGTCTTCGAAGGCGTGGGTGAGCAGGAGCAGCTTGGACTCGGTGTTGACGGCACTGCGCCAGTACGCGCGCCCGTACCAGGTCCAGCCGATCTCCAGGCGCTCGTCGGCCGCGCTGATGTCCATGTACGTGGTCCAGCCGACGGCCCGGCCGCTTTCGAGGTGGACGACGGCGAAGGGAACGTACTCGCCGCGCTCCGCGTCCTCCAGCAGGGAGTCGAGCGTGGCTCCCAGCTCTTCCTGCGACCGCGGTGCGCCGCCCACCCATCGCCACACCTCCTCGTCCCCGCCGCCGGCCGCGTACAGGTCGGGGAGGTGGCTGCGGGTGAGGGGCTCCAGGCGGACGTGGCGGCCGGTGAGCGTGACGGGGGACGGCGACTTGGCAGACGTGGCAGACATGACGGAAACGCTAGCCGCTCATTGCGCTAGACACAAAACATTATTGCACTAGTACATTCACGGTGTCCGGGCCAGCAGCACCGCCACGTCGTCCTGCGGGGCCTCCGGGAGGAGGCGCGCCAGGATCGTGTCGCAGAGGGCCTCCAGCGGCTCTCCCCCGCCCCTCAGGGCGTCCGCCAGACCCGCCATCCCCTCGTCCAGGTCACGGTCCCGGGATTCGATGAGGCCGTCCGTGTAGAGCACGAGCAGGCTGCCCGGCCCGAGCCGGACCTCCTCCGTGCGGAACTCCCGTCCGCCCGTGCCGAGCGGGGTTCCCGGCGGGCCGTCCAGGAAGGTCACGGCCCCGTCGGCAGTGACCACGGCCGGCGGCGGATGGCCGGCCCGGGCGATGACGCACGCGCCCGTCGCCGGGTCGTGGACGGCGTAGACGCACGTGGCCATCTCGTCCTCGCCGAGGTCGGCCACCACCGCGTCCAGCGAGCGGAGCATCTCCTCCGGGGTCACCTGATGCCGCGCCAGGGTCCGTACGGCGGTGCGCAGTTGGCCCATGACCGCGGCCGCGTGGATGCCATGGCCCATCACGTCGCCGATCACCAGGCCGGTCCGGCCGTCCGGCAGCTCGATCACGTCGAACCAGTCCCCGCCGACGTCGTGGTCGCTGGCCGGCAGGTAGCGGCCGGTCAGCTCCAGGCCGGCGACCTCGGGCAGCGCGTTGTTGGTGAGGCTGCGCTGCAGGGTCAGGGCCGCCGCGCGCTGGGTGGTGTACATCCGGGCGTTGTCGATGTTCAGGGCCGCCCGGGCCACCACCTCGTCGATCAGCACGCAGTCCTCGTGGTCGAAGACCTCGCGCCCGCGCACCCGGGTCACCACGATCACCCCGAGCACCCTCCCGCGGGCCACCAGCGGGACCATGCGGGCGCAGCCGAGGGTGGCCAGGTACGCGCGCAGCGCGGACGCCCGCGGGTCCTTGATCAGGGCCGGGATGTCGGCGGTGAAGAGGTTCATCGCCACGCCCTCGGTGATGACCTGCTCGTAGGCGGTGCCCGCCGGGATCTGGAAGGTCTGCCCGGCGGTCAGTTTGGCGGTGGGCGCTGCCGGGTCCGGAAAGAGGGAGGCCAGGCGGCGCAGCACGCCCCGTGTCGAGGCCCCGGCCTCGTCGGGGTCCAGTACGGCTTCCAGGAGCTGCACGTCGGCCGAGTCCGCGAGCTGCGGCACCAGCACCTCCACGATCTCCTGGGCCGTCTGCCCGAGGTCGAGCGTGGTGCCGATGCGGGTGCCGGCCTCGGAGAGCAGGGCGAAGCGGCTCCGCGCCCGCTCGGCCTCCGCCTGGGCGCGCTGTCCGTCGGTGATGTCGATGAGGGAGGCGATCAGGCCGAGCCGCCGCCCGGAGCCGTCCAGCAGCGGGGCGTAGGAGCAGGACCAGGTCCGGTCGTGGTCGGGGTCGGCCGGGGTGCGGCCGGTGCGGCGGACGTCCACGACGGCGGAGCCGCACTCCAGCACCTTGCGCATGAGCCGTTCGAGCGCGGCGGCGTTGACCCCGGGCACGACCTCGGTGAGCCGTTTGCCGACGTGTTCGGCGGCGGACACCCCGTTCATCCGGGCCAGGGCGTCGTTGACGCGCAGGAAGCGCAGGTCCGGGCCGAGGGTGCCGAGGCCGATCGGCGACTGGGTGAACAGGCTCTGCAGCGCGGCGAGCGAATCGCGCATCCGCAGGACCTCGGAGGTCTCCACGGCGATGAGCATGGAACCGGTGCGCCCCTGCGGATCGGGCGAGGGCAGGATCCACATCTCCATCGCGACCTGGTGTCCGTCGCGGTGGCGCACGGGCAGGGTGCCGACGACGGTCTCCCCGGCCTGGACCCTGCGGGTCAGCTGGTCGGCGAGCTCGTGGTTGGCCTCGGGGACGAGCACGGCGGAGCCCGGCCGGCCGAGGATGTCCTCGGGGCGGTGGCCGAGCAGGTCCTGGGCGGCCAGCGACCACTCGACGACGAGCCCGTCGGCGTCCTCGCGCCACAGGGCGATCGGCAGCAGCTCGCTCAGTACGCCCGCGTACCCGACAGCAGCCACCGGCTGGTCCGGTACCTCGCTCGTCTCCTGGTACGTGTCCAATGCGCCGACCTCACCCCAGGGGGCCTGATTCCTACCGATTCACACTATCCGAGCCTTCGCCGAGCGGCGCTGTGTCGCGCCGGATTCCGGCTTCGGGTGGAGCCGGCGCCCGGCGTCTACTCCCAGTCGTCCCACGGCGGGTCGATGTCCTCGTCCTCCGGGCCGAAGAGCGACTTCTCCGCCCGCGGGGCCGCATGCGCCTGGGCGGGCACGGCGGCGGGGGCAGCCGGCGCGGGCACGGCGGCGGCCCGCGTGGCCGCCACCGGGGTGGCCGCCACCGGGGCGGCCACCGCCGCGGCGGCTCCGGTCTCCGCCACCGCGGCCGCCGCACCCGGCTCCGCCTGCGCTCCGCCCAGGGTCTTCAGGATGCCCTCGGCGTACTTGGCCAGCTTCGCCTCGCCGACTCCGTTGATCGTGCCCAGCTCCGCGACCGTGGCGGGCAGCTGCGTCGCGATCTCCCGTAGCGTCGCGTCGTGGAAGACGACGTACGCGGGCACGCCCTGCTCCCGCGCGGTCTCGGCGCGCCACGCGCGGAGGGACTCGAACACCGGCACGGCGGCCGCCGGCAGGTCGACCGGTACCCGGCCGCCCTTCCCGGAGCGCGATCCGCCGGATTCCCTGCGGGACGAACCGGCCGCCGGCGCCGTCTCCTTGCGCATCGGGACGCTCCGGCGGCCGCCCAGCACCTCGCCGCTGGCCTCGGTCAGCACGAGCGTGCCGTAGTCGCCCTCCACCGCCAGCAGGCCGAGCGCCAGCAGCTGCCGCACGACGCCGCGCCATTCGTTCGTGCCCAGGTCCGTCCCGATGCCGAACACCGAGAGCCCGTCGTGGTCGAACTGGATGACCTTGGCCGTCTTCTTGCCCTGAAGGATGTCGATGATCTGGCCGGCGCCGAACTTCTGGCGCCGCTCCTTGGCCAGCCGCCACACCGTGGACAGCAGTTTCTGCGCCGCGACCGTCCCGTCCCAGGACTCGGCCGGCGTCAGGCAGGTGTCGCAGTTCCCGCAGTCCGGCGCACCGGTCTGTCCGAAGTACGCCAGCAGCCGCACCCGGCGGCAGCCGACCGTCTCGCACAGCGCGAGCATCGCCTCGAGGTGTCCGGCCAGCGCGCGGCGGTGCGCCTCGTCGCCTTCGGAGCCCTCGATCATCTTGCGCTGCTGCACCACGTCCTGGAGCCCGTACGCCAGCCAGGCCGTGGCGGGCTCCCCGTCGCGGCCGGCACGGCCGGTCTCCTGGTAGTAGCCCTCGACCGATTTGGGCAGGTCCAGGTGGGCCACGAAGCGCACGTCCGGCTTGTCGATGCCCATGCCGAACGCGATCGTGGCCACCACCACGACCCCGTCCTCCCGCAGGAACTTCGACTGGTTCGCCGCGCGCGTCCGGGAGTCCATGCCCGCGTGGTAGGGCACGGCGTCGATGCCCTGCTCGACCAGGGCGGCCGCCGTCTTCTCCACCGAGGCGCGCGAGAGGCAGTAGACGACGCCCGCGTCCCCGGGGTGCTCGGTGCGGATCAGCTCCAGCAGCTGCTTGACCGGGTTGTTCTTCGCCACGATCCGGTACTGGATGTTCGGCCGGTCGAAGCCGGCCACGAAGTGCCGGGCCTCCTCCAGGCCGAGGCGCGCCGCGATCTCGGCGTGCGTGGCCTCGGTGGCCGTCGCGGTCAGCGCGATCCGCGGCACCTTGGGCCAGCGCTCGTGCAGCATGGACAGCGCGAGGTAGTCGGGGCGGAAGTCGTGGCCCCACTGGGCGACGCAGTGCGCCTCGTCGATGGCGAAGAGCGAGACCGTGCCCCGGTCGAGGAGCCGCTGCGTCCCTTCGGTGCGCAGCCGCTCGGGCGCCAGGTAGAGCAGGTCGAGCTCGCCGGCGACGAAGGCCTGCTCGACCGCGCGCCGGTCGTCGGACAGCTGCGTCGAATTGAGGAACCCGGCCCGCACCCCGAGCGCGTTCAGGGCGTCCACCTGGTCCTGCATGAGCGCGATCAGCGGGGAGATCACCACTCCGGTACCTGCTCTGACCAGCGCCGGAATCTGGTAGCAGAGCGATTTGCCGCCGCCGGTGGGCATCAGCACCAGCGCGTCGCCGCCGCCGGCCACGTGCTCGATGATCTGCTGCTGCTCGCCGCGGAACGAGTCGTACCCGAAGACGCGGTGGAGCACCTGCTGGGCGTCGGGGATCTCGACGTCTGCTTCCGAAGTGGTCATCCCAGAAGCCTAGCGACCTCCTCGGACACATCCGCCCGGATCCGCCCGACCCTGTGGACATCCCGGAAGGACCCACCGCCCCGCACGGGGCGGCGCGGCCGTGCGCCCCGGCGGCCCGACCGGTGACACAGTGGAGGATCTCCCGTATCTCCCGGCCTCCGAGAGGAACACGCGATGTGGCAGCCCGACGGGTGGGACGTGCGCGTCCGCCTCGGCGTCCTCACCCCGCACGCCGATGTCGGCCCCGAGTCCGAGCTGCGCGCCATGGCTCCGGCCGACGTGGGCCTGCACGCCGCCCGGGTGCCGTTCCGCGCGATGGGGCGCGGCGGCGCGATGGACCCCACCATTCCGCTCGCCCCCGTACGGGCCTTCGCCGAGCCCCCGCACGTGGACGAGGCCGCCGAGCTGCTGGCCGCCGCCCCGGTGTCGGTGATCGCCTACGCCTTCACCAGCTCCGCGTACGTCATCGGCCCGCGCGGGGAGCGGTACATGCTGGACCGGCTGCGCGAGCGCACCCACGGACTGCCCGTGGTCGCGACCTGCGCCGCCACCGTCGAGGCGCTGCGGGCGCTGGAAGCCGGCCGGCTCGCCCTCGTGGACCCGCCGTGGTTCGACGAGACGCTGAGCGATCTGGGCCGGGGCTACTACGAGGACGCCGGCTTCGAGGTCCCGTACGCCGCCCCCTGCGGCCTTCCCAGCGGGCAGAGCCTCATCGGGCCGCGGGCCCTGCACGACTGGGTGGCGGAGCACGTCCCCGACACGGCGGATGCGGTCGTCATCGGCGGCAACGGCTTCCGCGCCGTCGGGGCGATCTCGGCCCTGGAGGCCACGCTGGGCCGCCCGGTCCTGACCGCGAACCAGACCCTCCTGTGGGCGGCCCTCCGCGCTGCGGCCACCCCGACCACCCCCATCACGGCGTACGGCCGGCTCTTCTCCACGGCTTGAGGGCCTGCGCCGCCTCCCGGCCGCCTGCGCGCCGTGCGCCGAGCCGAAATATGATGGGCCCGGGTCTTTCGCGCAGCGGAAGCAGAGGCACATGGACGTTTCCCGGAGCGGTTCGTGACCCCGCGCCGGCCTCCCCGGCCCGCCAGCGCGGATCTGCTGAGCATGCTGGGCCGGCTCACCGCGCAGGCGCGGGAGGGCGCGGAACTGCAGCGGGCCCGGGTGGAGCTGGCCGAAGCCCTGCAGCGCGAGCTGCTGCCCGCCTCCCTGCCCGTACTGCCGGGGCTGAGGACGGCGGCCCGGTACGCGCCCGCCCGGCACGGCCTGGACATCGGCGGCGACTGGTACGACGGCTTCCGGGTGGCGGGCGGGGCCCTCGCCTTCTCCATCGGCGACGTGCAGGGGCACGACGTGGCGGCCACCGCCTTCATGGGGCAGGTCCGGGTGTGTCTGCGTGCCGTGGCCGCCGTCGTCCTCGATCCCGGCGAGGTGCTGAGCCAGGCCAATGAGGTACTGCTCTCGATGGACAGCGAGCTGTTCGCGACCTGCAGTCTGCTCCGCTTCGATCCGCGCACGTGGGAGATCCAGACGGCCCGGGCCGGCCACGTCCCCACCGTCTGGGCCACCGTCGACGGCCGGTACGGCATCGCCGAGGACGCCGGCGGTCCGCCGCTGGGCACGGTCACCGGGGCCCGCTACCCGGTGACGCGCCGGAGGCTGACGGAGGCGGGCTCCCTCGTCCTGGTCACCGACGGGGTGGTCGAAGGGCCGTCGTTCCCGATCGAGGAGGGGCTGGAGCACGTGGCCCGGATCGTCCGGGAGGCGGCGGGGGCCGATCCCGACGAGCTGGCCGCCGAGGTGATGAAGGTGACCGATTTCACCGGCCACGCCGACGACGCCGCGGTGCTCGTCCTCAGCCACGACGCGGCCGGACCGCGCTGACCCTCCCCCGGCAACCAGCCGCCCGTCCACGCGTGTCACGCCCTGCCAAGGCGCCCGGGCCGTTGTCTGATGCAATGGTGCGCACCGTGGAATGGCGACGTCCGGCCGAAGCTCTCCTTCAGGTCCTCGGGGTCTCCGTCGCCTACTACGCGACCGGTCGGCTCGGCCTGCTGCTGCACGTGAGCGTAGACGGGGCGGTCGTCACCCCCCTGTGGCTGCCCACCGGGATCGCCCTCGCCTGCCTGCTGTGGTTCGGGCCCCGGATCTGGCCGGGCATCGCGCTCGGGACCTACTTCGCCATCGAGCAGCTCAGCGCGTTCGATCTCGTCGACGTCGGAATCGTCGCGGGCAACACCCTCGCTCCGCTGTGCGCCTACGCGCTGCTGCGCCGGGCGGCCTTCCGCCCGGAACTGGACCGGCTGCGGGACGGGCTGGCGCTGGTCTTCCTCGGCGGCCTGCTGCCGATGCTGATCAGCTCCACCACCGGGACCTGGACGCTGGTGCTCACCGGCGACCTGCCGATGGCGAGCTTCTGGCCGGTGTGGTCGGCCTGGTGGGCCGGCGACACGATGGGCGTCCTCCTGGTGACCCCGCTGCTGCTGGTGCTGCGCCGGGCGCGGCTGCCCCGGGACCCGTACCGGGCGGCCGAGGCGGCGGCTCTGGCGGTCTCGGTCGGCGGCATCACCCTCGCGGCCACCCGCAGCTCCCTGTCCCTGCTCTTCCTCGTCTTCCCCCTGCTCATCTGGGCCGCGGTGCGCTTCCGGCTCCCCGGCAGCGCACCCTGCGCCCTGCTCGTGTCCGTCCTGGCGATCACGGCGGCGACCGACCGCGCCGGACCCTTCGCCGGCCACACCCTCCTCGAGGTCATGGTCAACCTCCAGGCGCTCAACGGTGCGGCCGCCCTGACCGCACTGCTGCTGGCCGCCCTCGTCACCGAGCAGGACAACGTCCGCATGAAGATCGAGGAGGTCTGCGAGGACCTGGCCGACGTGGTGGCCCGCCTGGCCCCGCCGAAGGAATGACAAACGGTGGAACAAACCCTTGACTAAGGCGAAATAGGGAGGAAACTCGTCAATACACCGGAATACCGGATAGAGCCGCACCTCCTTCTGGAGACGTCCAGAAGCCCGCGTGACCCTTTTCCAGGCTCTGGCCAGGCCCCCGGCAGCAGATGTCGACCATGGGAGCCGTCGGCGACGGCGGATGGCTCGTGGAATCGACGAACTGCCGGGGACTGTCTTGTCCACGGCCCCCGGGCCGGCAGGATCACAGCACTAGGCCGGCAGGATCACCCGCGGCGCGTCGGCCGTGTCGAGCACCGCCGCGATCCCCTGTGCGAGGCGGGGAATGCGGTTCGCGGGGATTCCCGCGATGTTGATCCGCCCCGAGGTGGTGCCGTAGACGGCGTACTGCCGGCGCAGCCGGAGCATCTGGTGCGGCGTGAGCGGCAGCATGGAGAACATCCCCTTCTGCCGTGCCAGCGACCGCGCCCCTTCCGTATGGCCCAGCGCGCTCAAGTGGGCGACCAGATCTGCCCGGTTGGCCATGATCCGGCCCCGCATGACATCGAGTTCCGCCCGCCAGGCGGCCCGTAGGCCCTCGTCCTCCAGGATCGTGGTCACGACGGCCGCGCCGTGCTCGGGCGGCATCGAGTACAGCGTCCGGGCCGCGTTCTGCAGGGCCGTCTCGGCGTGCCGCACGTCCCGGCCCGAGGCGCCGAGGACGATGGCGCAGCCGACCCGGTCGCTGTAGAGGCCGAAGTTCTTCGAGCAGCTGACGGCGATCAGCATTTCGGGCACGCGCGCCGCCAGCATCCGCGTGGCCAGCAGGTCGGCTTCCAGGCCGTCGCCGAGGCCGTGATAGGCGAGGTCGACGAAGGGCACCCAGCCGCCGTGGGCGGCCGACTCGGCCAGCGCCTCCCAGTCGGCCGGCAGGGGGTCCACGCCCGTGGGGTTGTGGCAGCACCCCTGGAGCAGGACGACGTCGTCCCGCCGGGCCTCGCGCAGTTCCCGCAGCACACCGGCCGTGTCGAAGCCGCCCTCGGCGTCGCGCCAGCCGTAGGGGCGGACCTTCAGCCCGGCGGCCTCCAGGATGGGCCGGTGGTTGACGTAGGCCGGATCGCTGACCCACACCGTGGTGCCCGGGCGGGTCCGCCAGATCAGGTCGGCCAGGAGCCGCAGGGCGCCGGAGCCGGCGACGGTCTGTACGGCCGCGGCCCGGTCGGCCGGTCCGCCCGGGCCGCGGCCCAGGACCAGGTCCAGCAGGGAGCGGTTGAAGGCGGCGTTGCCGGAGAGCCCGCGGTACTCCTTGGACTCCGAGCGCTCCGCCAGGCGCATCTCGGCCTCGCGTACGGCGGCCATCACGGGCGTGGTTCCCGTCTGGTCCCGGTAGACGCCGAGGACGAGGTTCATGCGTTCGGGCCGGTCGTCGGCGCCGAACTCGTAGGTCAGGTCCCACAGCGGGTCGGTGGGCGGCGGCGGGAGGAGCTCAAGCATCTGCGGGAACCTCGGGTCGGGGGCGGCGGTTGGCGAGGACGACGCCGGCGGTGATGAGGGGCACGCCGACCAGCACGGCGAGGGTCGGCGATTCGCCGAGCAGCGGGATGGCGAGCAGGACGACGGCGACGGGGCTGAGGCTGCCGACCACGGAGCTGCGCTCGGCGCCGAGGCGGCGGATGGCGAAGGCGTACAGCAGGCCCGCGCACAATCCGACCCCGAGCCCCTGCACCACCAGGAACAGCACGATGTCGCTGCCGGCCGCGTGCACGATGCCCGTCGGGAGCACCCCGGTCAGGGCCAGGACCGCGATCACCGCGAAGGAGGGCAGGCACAGCAGTCCGATCGACCCGACGGGATCGAGGTCCACCTCGCGCAGTCCCACCGTGTACAGGGCCCATAGGCCGCTGGCCACCAGGAGCGTGCCGGCGCCGGCGAGGACGTCCGTGTCCACCGGAACGACGTAGCGCCAGACGAGGGCGACCACACCGGACGCGATCAGCGCGAGCCCGATCGCCTGCGTTCCCCGCGGGGCGCCGTGTCCGCGGCCGACCATGATGGCGGAGACGAACAGCGGGACCATCCCGGGGACGATCGAGCCGACGAAGGCCGCGGAGGTCAGGGCGCCGCCGTGCATCGCCGCCAGGAAGAAGGGCACCCCCGCACCGCAGATGATCTTGAGGGCGACGCCCGGCCGCACCGCGGCGATGCGGCGACGGCGCCGCCACAGGGCGGGGAGCAGGACGAGGAGGGGGACGCCGAACCGCAGCAGGGCCGCGTCGGCGGGCAGGAGGGAGGAGGCGCTCAGGGCGCGGGCGCTGAGCGCGAAGGCAGCCCAGATCGCCACGGTCAGCAGGAGGGCCAGCATGCCCTCGGCCTGCGGGGAGAGCCCGAACCGGCCGGGGTGTCCGGCCTTCGGGCCCGCCGCGTCGGGAGGCGCGGTCGCCGGGGTGGTGTTCGTCGCGACCAAGGAAATTGCTCCAGCCTCTGAGAGCGGACCGGTCCGGCCCGCTCCCGGGCAACGCTAGGGCTTCGCCCGGGGCAGTCGATTGCCAGTTCTGCCTCTTAGACATACGTTTGGGGCAGAATCTGCCAAGGAGTGGCCATGGACGCAGTCGATCTGCAGATCATCAGGGAGTTGCAGGCCGACGGACGCCTGTCGAACCAGGATCTGGCCGACCGCGTCCGGCTCTCCCCGTCGCCCTGTCTGCGCCGGGTTCGACGCCTGGAGGAAGCGGGCCTCATCCGCGGCTACACCGCCATGGTCGACCAGGTCGCCTTCGGGCTTCCGGTCACCGTGTTCGTCCGGATCCGCCTCGAACGCCACACGGCGGAAGCGGTGAGGCTGTTCGAGGAGCACGTCGCGGTCATCGAGCACATCCAGGACTGCTATCTGATGGCAGGAAGCAGCGACTACCTGCTCCGCGTCGTGATCGAGGACCTCGAAGCCTACGAAGCCCTGGTGCGCCACCGCATCCACGCCATTCCCGGCATCGCCTCGATCGAGTCGAGCTTCGCGTACGGCAGCGTCAAGCAGTCCAGGACGTACCCGCGGCCCGCCCCGGGCGCATCGAGGCGAACACGGCCCTCCTGAGCCGGTCACGGACGGTCGCCGGCTCACCGGGCCCGGCAGAGCAGGCCGACCAGGCCGGTCATCCGCCGGTCATCCGCCGATCGGAGCGGAGGCGGCGGCGAGGTGGCGGGCGACCTCGGAGGGGTGGGTCAGCTGGGGGTAGTGCCCGGCCGCTTCGATCACGGCCACCGGGTGGCCTGCGGCCTCAACCAGCGGGTCGGCCGAGCCCACGACGATCCGGACCGGGACGCTCACCCGGTCCAGCAGCGCCCGCGACCGGCCGCGCTCGGCGAAGTCCGTACGGAGGGCCTCGGTCACCCGGCGCGCCACGCCCCGACGGCGCAGGTCCGCCGCGGCGCTCTCCACCTCCGGCCCCTCCGGGACGCCGAGCGCCCGGGCCAGCCGGTCGGCGGACATGCGGCGCATCAGCGGTGCGGCCAGGCCCGAGCGGGTGAGCCTGGGGGCGGGTGCCTGCAGGAACGCCGGGGAGATCAGCACGAGACCGCCGACGCGGTCCGGATGATCGGCGGCGAAGCGCAGTGCGGGGCCGCAGGCCAGGGAGTGTGCGACCAGCACGGGGCGGGTCCGCACGGGGCTCAGCATGTCGGCCAGCCACTCGTCCACCGGCCGGGTCGTGGCGGCCGAGCGGCCCAGGCCGGGCAGGTCGGGGGCCAGGACCGGGCCGGGGAGATGGCCGGCCAGGGGCGCCCAGAGGTCGGCGTTCATCGGGAGTCCGTGCAGCAGGACGTGGTCGGGGCGGTGGCGCTCACCGCTCACCCAGGTGCGGCTGCCCGCCACGGAGTGGAAGCCGTACGGGCTCAGCCAGGGCGATGCGGCACCGAAGCGGGCGGCCACCAGGTCGTCGGCCCACGTGCGCAGGACGCCGGCGACCGGGGGCATCTCCAGACCGGCGCTCTCGGCGAAGGCGCGGGCGGAGGCCGTCGGGTAGCGGTCGGACGACAAGAACGCCAGCGTCTCGGGATCGGCGCCGGTCACCTTGCGCGGCAGGCGCCGCAGCAGGCCGGCGGGAACGGTCCGCCGAGGTGCCCGTACGCCGGTGTGGTCGGCGATCGCACCGATCAGCTCGGGCAGGAGCGGAGTGCTGTCGTCGAGCACCCAGTAGTGCTCGCCCGCGGGCGATGCGGGGGCCTCCGCGAGGAACCGTACGAAGTAGTCGATCGTGGTGATCGGCAGGAAGGTGTCGCGGCCGCCGGGCAGCGCGGGGAGCCTGCCGTTCCATAGGTCCTCGACGAGGGCGGCCAGACCGATGTACTGGCCCGGCCCGATGACCGTGCTGGGGTTCGCGATGGTCAGCGGGACCTCCAGTTCACGGGCCCGGGCGCGCACCGCGAGATCCCCCTCGACCTTCGACGCCTCGTACGCGCCCAGCCCGGCGTAGTCGGGTTGGCCCCCGGACCCGCTCACCCGGTACCCGCTGATGTGCACCAGCCGGCGCAGCGCGGGGAGTTCGGCCGCCCACTCGACCACGTTGAGCGCCCCGGTGACGTTGACCGCCCGCGCCTGCGGCACACCGAGGCCGAAGGCGAAGCGACCGGCCGCGTTGTAGACGTCGCGCACCTCGGGCAGCCCTGAAAGCGGCTCCGTGATGTCGGCGGCGACGATGTCCAGCCCGCCGGTGTCGACGCCCTGGGAGGCCAGCCAGGGGGTGAGGGTGTCATTGCGTACGGCTGCCGCCACCCGCTGCCCCCGGGTGAGCAGCTCGGCGACGAGCGAGCGGCCGATGAAGCCGGTCGCGCCGAAGACGATCGCGTCCATGAAAGCTCCCAAAATAGATCGGTCTACATATTTTTAGCGCGAAAGAGAAGCCCGCCGGTGACGGCGGGCCGTATCGGCCATCAGCCGCATCAGCCCAGCAGGACGCCGATCTGACGGGAGACGCTGTCCAGTGGCGCCCTGCTGCGGTGCGCCCGGGCCAGCAGGAGCGCCCCCTCCACCAGAGCCAGGACGGTGACCGCGAGGTCGTCGGCGTCCGGACGGCCCGCCAGCCGTGCGCGCAGGGCCTCCTGCCACGAGGCGTAGACCTCCGAGCACGCCTCGTGCAGCGGGTCGCTGGTGGCGGCCATCTCCAGCGCCACGGTGGCCACCGGACACCCCTTGCGCCAGCCCGACTCCTCCAGCCGGTCACCCAGGTGCCGCAGCACCCCGCCGACGAACTCCGCCGCCGACGGGCTGGTGTCGGCCAGGCCCCCCAGGGCATCGCCGATCATCCCCCCGGCCCGCCGGACGGACTCGCCGACCAACTGGTCCTTGCCGCCGGGGAAGTGGAAGTAGAGCGAGCCCCGGGGCGCGCCGCTGGCCGCGATCACTTGATTCAGCCCGGCACTGAAATAGCCCCCGGTCTCGACCAGTTCCTGCGTCGCGTCCAGCAGTCGGTCCCGCGTCTCGGCGCCCTTCTGTCCCATGGCGTCAGACTAGACCGGTCTACATATTCTTTCAACCGCCCCCTCGGACCGACCGGGGCGGTCAGGCTCCCACCGCTGCCGCGAAGGCTTCGTAGGGGACGCCAGCAGTTCCGAGCGGTCCTCGTCCCGCGACGAGACCGGGCCGACCGTGTGAAGGGTTTACCCATGCCCCAGGCCGTCAGGGCTACCGTCTGAGCCTGGCGCCCATAATGGCCGCGCCACAGGCGTCAGTGTCCGGTGGCGGCCTTGACCACCGCGACCGCCGTCCCGATCGCCGCGTCGATCGCGCCGGCAATCAGCGCGAATACCGTCCCTCCGCCCATGCGGATCCCGCCATAGCACCCCCACGCGAACAAGGTGGCGACGTTGACCCCGGCCGCCGTGAGCAGGGCCGTCTCCAGGCCCATCGCTCCCAGCGCCGAGACACCGATCAGCACGAGGGGTCCCACAGCGGACAGCAACAGCGGGCTGCTGACGAAGAGCATCGCGCGCAGTTCCCGTCCCCGCGCGAGAGCGCCGTGCATCACACGGTGGGCCTGTTGATCGGCGACCAGCGCGGCCAGCCACAAGCCCACCGAGGCGGTCGTGACCGTCGCAGCGGCTCCGGGGACGGCCACGTGGCTGCTGCCCGCGAGCCCGATGACGACGGAGATCATGGTGATCGTCGCGTAGATCCGCTCCTTGAGCTGGGCCGCGGCCGTCTCCGTGCCCGTTGCGCCCGCCACATGTTCCGTCACAAAACCCACCGTAAGGCGCGGGCGTACGGGGCACCGGGAACAACACCTGCCACCCCGGGCGTCGCGGACCCAGGGGTACTCGGACTGCGCGCGAGGCGGGTGGGTGCCAGCATCGGGTCATGACGTCACAGCAGGCGGAAGCGGCCGGGGCCGGTCGTCCCGGTCGGCGCAAACGCGTACTGCTCGGTGCCGGGGCGCTGGCCGTGCTCGTCGTGGCCTACTTCATCCTGGCCGCGACCATCCCCCGCTGGTGGTCCCAGCGGGTGGGGGCGGCGGTGGACGGCCACCTGGGCACCGGGCTCGTGCTCGGGCTGGCCTTCGGAATCGCCTGCACGCTGCTGCCCCTCATCGTGGCCTGGATCGGTCTGCACAAGCGGCGCCCCTGGAAGGCCACGGCCGGGTGGCTGGCCCTGGCCGTGGTCCTCGCCCTGCCGAACCTGTGGACGCTGAGCGTTGTGGCAGGCGGCGGCAGCGCCTCGCACGCCGGGCAGCGGGTCATGGACGTGGAGGCGCCGTGGTTCCGCGGCGCCACCCTGGCGGGTGCGATCGCCTCGGTGGTGGCCTTCGCCGGGTTCCTGGTCTACGCCTGGAGGCGGCGCGGCCGCCCCGCCACCGAGCGCGCGGCCTGACCGATGGGCGACTGGTACCGGCGCGAGATCCTGGATCCGGGCAAGCAGCCCCTGTTCTTCCTGCTGCTGGGCTTTCTCGGGGCGTTCCTCTTCATCCGCCTCAGTGTCCGGATGATCCGGGCGGAGGTCTCCTGGTGGCCGAAGAACGTCACGCCCGGCGGACTGCACATCCACCACGTGGTCTTCGGTGTGGTCTTCATGATCATTGGCGGGCTGGGGCTGGCTTCCCCGATCGGCGGTACGCGTCCGTGGGCCGAGATCGAGGCTGCGCTCTTCGGCATCGGCACGGCGCTGGTGCTGGACGAGTTCGCGCTGATCCTGCACCTGCGGGACGTCTACTGGTCCGAGGAGGGAAGGCTGTCGGTGGACGCCGTGGTGGTCGGTGCGGCGGTGTGCGGCCTGCTGCTGCTCGGCGCGGCGCCTTTCGGGGCCACCGAAGCGTCGGTGGACGGGGCGCCCGTCTCCGGCTGGACGTACGCGACCGTGATCGCGGTCAACGCGGGATTCGCGCTGGTGGCGCTCACCAAGGGCAAGGCCTTCACCGGCCTGCTGGGGATGCTGGTCCCGGTCCTCGCCGTGGTCGGGGCGGTGCGGCTGGCCCGTCCCGGATCCCCTTGGGCCCGTCGCCGTTACCCGGCCGGTAGCGGGAAGGCCGAGCGGGCGCGGGCCCGCGAGGAGCGCGGGGGATGGCAGCGCCGCCTGCGCGTGAGGGTGTACGACGCCATCGCCGGAAAGCCCTCGAATTCCTAGCTTCCCCCGGTGCCCCCGATAGCGGCCTGGAGGCTTGGGGAGCCGGCAGGGTGATCTTCCGCCCTCCCCGGGATGTCCCCACCGGGCCATCGGGCACGCACAGGGCACCATGCCGATGGCACAGGACGACTCGTCGATCCTCCCGTTCGCCTGATCTGCGACCTCGTCCTCTTGGCGACGGTGCCGACGGGGACAGGCATCGATGTCGGACCAGCGACTTCAGCGCAGAGAGGGCCGTGAACGATGGCGACTCAGGCACAAGAGGCACGCCCCGGGATGAGCCGGGGACCCACGAACGAGTTCACCCTCATCTTCAAGATCAAGCCGGGGCAGGGACAGCAGCTCCGAACGGTCCTCGGCCAGAGCAATCTGGAGCGGGAGGCGGTGATCCAGGCACGGATCGGGACGCTGCACGATGCCCGATGGGTGCTCTTCGACGACGACACCCGGCTGTTGTTCGCATCGAACTTCGACGGCGACTGGGATGTCTACATCGATGATTTCGCTGCCCTGATCCCCGATGTGTTCGACGGCATCCTTCAGCACACCGAGGACTACCCGGGCATTCGCGACCCGAAGATCAAAGACTTCGTCATGGCTCACCAGCACACCGCGGCCGGGTACTCCCGGGCCATCCCCGACGCCACGGTGAAGGAGCTCAAGAAGGCGCTGCGGGTGAACCGGGCGTTCCAGGAGCTTCTCGACGCGGGAGCGACCTGACCGCCGGTACCAGGCAGCATCTCTCGACGGTTTCCGGGCCGGCGGACGGCAACAGGTGACCCGGACGAGACAACGGACGAGACAGACGGGACGGCAGCGGATGACGACGGTGGGCACCCCCGCGCTCGAGCTGGACGACATCCAGGGCGGCATCCTGGATCCGCGGCCCTCGCCGTACGTCGGCCGGTACTTTCTCCTACGGATCGACGACCGCCGTGCCGGGCGCGCGTTGCTGCGGCGGCTCATCCCTGCGATCAGTTCTGCCGCCGCCGCACCGGACCCGGACCAGAACGTGTGGGTCAACGTAGGACTCACCTACGAAGGCCTCAGGGCGCTGGGTGTGCCGCCCGAGTCGCTCGAGAGCTTCGCTCCGGAGTTCCGGCAGGGCATGGCCGCGCGGGCGGAGCTCCTCGGCGACGTCGGCGACAGCGCGCCGGCCCACTGGGAGAAGCCCCTCGGCACCGCCGATGTCCATGTCGCGGTGGCCTGCCTCTCCCCCGATGCGACGCGTCTCGACGCGGTCCTCGAGCCGGCTCTCGCCGCCTTCGAAGAGCTCTCCGGCGTCGAGATGATCTTCCGTCAGGACTGCTACCAGCTGCCGACCGGGCGCACCTCGTTCGGCTTCAAGGACGGGATCAGCAATCCGGCGGTGGAGGGCGGGCCGCCCGGCCCGCCCAGCCAGGAGCGGCCCGTCAAGGCCGGAGAGTTCGTCCTGGGCTACCCCGACGAAACCGGGAACCTGCCCCCGATGCCGTACCCCGAGGTACTCGGCCGCAACGGCACGTACGCCGTGTTCCGCAAGCTCCACACCCGCGTGGCGGCATTCCGGCAGTACCTCCGCGACCACTCGGACGGACCGGAGGCCGAGGAGCTCCTCGCGGCGAAGATGGTGGGACGCTGGCCGAGCGGCGCACCGCTGGTGCTCTGCCCCGAACGGGACGACCCCGCACTGGGCGCCGACGCTCAGCGCAACAACGACTTCCTCTACTTCGACGACGACGAGCGCGGGTTCAAGTGTCCGGCGGGTGCGCATGCCCGGCGGATGAACCCGCGCGACGCCCTCAAGGGCGAGGTGGTCGACGTCAACCTCCACCGCCTGATCCGACGGGGTACCAGCTACGGTCCGATGCTCCCCGACGGCGTCCTCGACGACGACGGTGTGGACCGGGGCATCGTGTTCATCTTCGCCGGAGCGCACCTGAAGCGACAGTTCGAGTTCGCCAAGACCCAGTGGGCCAACGACGGAATCTTCATCGGCTACGCCGAAAAGGACCCGATCGTCGGGGCGAACGACGAAACCGGCACCTTCACCGTCCCCGCACGACCCGTCCGCCGACGCCTGCAGGAACTCCCGCGGTTCGTCGTCACCCGCGGCGGCGAGTACTGCTTCATGCCCGGACTGCGGGCCCTGAACTGGCTCGCCGACCTCGACACCTGATCCGGGGACGGCCGGCGCCTTCACTGCAGGATGCCCACCGCCCGGGACACCACCAGCAGCACGATGACCAGCGACACCGACGTCTGCACCATCATCAGCAGCTTCGCCCACGTCGTCAGCGGCATGGTGTCGGTCGGGCTGAAGGCGGTGGCATTGGTGAAGGCGACGTACAAGTAGTCCCCGAAATAGGGCTTCCAGTCGGGGGAGGCGATCCCCTGCTGTCCCATCTGCGGGAAGAGGAAGTCCGGGTAGTCCTTGGTCGCCTGCGCTCTGGCCACCGGGCCGCCCCGGTCCCACTCCCAGTACCAGAGCGCGAAGGCGACCACATTGGTCACCCAGACGGCGCCGGCCGTGCTGAGCAGCGCGAGCGCCCCTTCCGGTCCGGTGCCGTGCAGCAGTTCCCGTACGAGCTTCACGGCGGACCAGGCGTTGGCCAGGCTGATGGAGGCCACCAGGCTCAGGCTGAGCCCGCGCAGCAGGATCGAGCTGCGATCGAAGCGCCGGTGCGGGTCGACGGCGGCCAGCGCCAGCAGCAGGGTGACCTCCAGTGCCGGGAGCAGCCAGTGCGGATCAAGGGTCAGCCGGTCCGGCAGGACCATCTGCAGCCCCACGGCGACCAGGATCGCCACGGTGACCGCCCACCGTTCCTCTCCCTCGGTGGGCTGCCGCCAGGCCGGTCTCTCCTCCTCCGATCCGGCGGCACGTTCGACCAGGTCCTCGATCCGGTCCAGGCGGCGGTGCAGCCGCTCCACCAACTCGCGGTCCGCTCCCGCGTTGCTCTCGCTCATGGCCCACAGTCTGCGGCGGCCGGCCGGCCCGCTGACGGAGCCCCGCCCCGGACTGCCCTCATGGCCACCCCGTCACAGGAGTGCGGCCTCTGCGTGTCAGGCCGAGGCCTGTTCTCCAGCGGGCTCGGCCGCCTCTTCGAGCCGTGAGTTCTTGCGGCTGTAGAGGAGGTGAACTGTTCGGCCTCGACCTGGACGACCCGGACACCCGCCTCTCCAGCCGGCTCCACCTCCGCACCGGAGCCGGCAAAGCAGGCCGCTCCCAGTCCTGGCCCGCCGGCAGACAGTCGGTCGGTCGGTCGCTGAAGCGCACGGGGGTGGATGCTCCACACCGCGCCCGCGGTTCAGGCCAGGGCCGCCTCGAAGGCCGCGTAGGCCGGGGCGTCGAAGAGGACGAAGCGGACCTCTTCCACGGCCGTCTTCGTGGCGCGCACCGTTTCCACCGCGATGCGGGCGCCGTCGGCCATCGGCCAGCCGTAGATCCCCGTCGAGATCGCCGGGAAGGCCACGGTTCGAGCACCCAGTTCGTCCGCGACACGGAGCGATTCCCGGTAGCACGAAGCCAGCAGTTCCGAGCGGTCCTCGTCCCGCGACCAGACCGGGCCGACCGTGTGGATCACGTGCCCGGCCGGAAGCCGGCCGGCTGTGGTGGCGACCGCGCGGCCCGTCGGGAGCCCCTTGCCGTAGTGGGAGCGGCGCAGGTCCTCGCAGGCCGCCAGGATCTCCGGGCCGCCGCGCCGGTGGATCGCCCCGTCGACCCCGCCGCCGCCGAGCAGCGAGGAGTTCGCGGCGTTGACCACGGCGTCGGCAGCCTCGGCGGTGATGTCGCCCTGGACCAGGGTGATGCGCGGCATCGGGTTTCCTTCCTTCGCGGACGTGCTCGCACGCTATCGGGGGTCAGCGCGGCCACGCCCGCCGATTAATCCGCCTCCTCCAGGCGGGCGGCGAGGCGAGTGAGGGCCGGCAGGGCCGCCCGGAGCGCCGTACGGTCGGCTTCGGGCATGGCCGTCAGCGCGTGCTCCAGGCGGCGTTCGTGGGCGCGGGTCCAGGCGGCCAGCCGCAGCCGGCCGGCGTCGGTGGCGCTGACGGCGGCGGCGCGCCGGTCCTCGCTGTCCACCTCGCGACGGACCAGCCCGCTCGTGGCGAGCTGGGTGATGAGGCCGCTCACCGTGGACTGGGCCAGGCGCGTGCGGGCAGCGAGTTCGCTGACGCGGACCGGGGAGTGTTCGACGCAGACCTGGAGGAGTTCCACCTGGGCCATGGGGAGCTGTTCCCAGGGGTATTCCGTACGGATCGAGGCGCGCAGCGCGCGGCGCAGCCGGGTGACGGCCGCGGTCAGCGCCGGGGCTTCGGGTGAGCCCTCGCCGGGCCGCGCGTCCGGGGCATCGGGCACGCCCTGCATGCGTGACATGCCGACCACGCTACTCGCGCTCCGCCGCGGCCGGGGCTCCGGCGCCGCCGCGCCCGGAGCCCGTGGCGGCCAGGGCGGCCATCGTTCAGATTGCATCGGACACCGATCCATCAGATTCCGAAGAAAAGGGAGCCTCCACGACGCTCATCGCGATCACGATCGCTGTGGCCCTGCTCTTCGACTTCACCAACGGGTTCCACGACACGGCGAACGCGGTGGCCACGGCCATCGCCACCGGCGCATTGCGGCCCAAGGTGGCTGTGGCCATGTCCGCGGTGTGCAATCTCGCCGGGCCGGCGCGTTCGTTTCGGTGGCGGTCGCCAAGACGATCTCCGGGGGATCATCGACGAGCACGCCGGAATTCGCCCGCCGGTCATCCTCGCGCCGCTGGCGGGGGCGGTCCTGTGGAATCTGGCGACCTGGCTGCTCGGAATTCCCAGCAGTTCCTCGCACTCCCTCGTGGGCGGGCTGATCGGCGCCACCGTCGCCTCGGTGGGCCTCCAGGGGGTCAACGGGACGGCCGTGGTCGGCAAGATCCTCGTCCCGGCCGCACTGTCCCCGCCGATCGGCGGACTCGTGGCGTACGCGGCCACGCGGGCGGCGGGACGCCTGCGCGGCCCGGAAGCCGCCGGGGACGGCGCAGGGAACGGAGCGGGACGCGGCACGCGCCGGGCAGGTGCTCGCGGCCGCCCTGGTCTCCCTGGCGCACGGCACCGGCGACGGGCAGAAGACCATGGGCGTGATCACCCTGACGCTGGTCACGGCGGGCTCCCTGCCCTCCGGGTCCGCTCCCCCGCTGTGGGTCATCGCGGCCGCGGGGCTCACGATGGCCCTGGGCACCTACACGGGCGGCTGGCGCATCATCCGCACGCTCGGCACGGGCCTGACCCGGCTCGGCCCGCGGCAGGGCTGCGTGGCCCAGACGAGCGCGGCGGCCGTGCTGCACCACCTCGCACCTGGGCTTCGCGGTGTCCGCCACGCACGCCGTCACCGGCAGTGTCGCCGGCGCCGGGCTCGCGACCCCCGGCGGGGTGCTGAGCCGCAGGACCGTACGGGCCATGCTCGTGTCCTGGCCGCTCACGCTGCCCACCGCGCGGATCGTCGCCGCCCTGGCCGTCCTGCTCACGGAGCAGGGCCCCTGGGGCCAGGACGCCACGGCCGCCCTGCTGTTGTGCGCGACGCTCGGCTTCTGGGCCCGGTCCCGCCGTACGGCCGTCACCGCGCGGAGCTTCGCGCCCGAGACGGCCGCCGCCTGAGCCCGACCACGCAGAGTGTGACGTAAGGTCCCGAAAATGAAGGTACCCGGCATCACGGTCGGAGCAGGGGGCCTGCGGTCCCGGATGACCGCCGGCTTCGGCGACGGAAGCATGGTCCTGCGCGCCGCGGTCTCGTCGGGACTCGCCTGGTGGATCGCCTCCGTGCTCCTGCACTCCGAGTCGGCCTCGCTCGCCCCCGTCGGCGCCATCCTCGCCACGCAGACCACGCCCTTCGCCACCGCGCGCAAGAGCCTGCAGCGGGCGGCCGGCATCCTGTTCGGCTTCCTGCTCGGTGTGGCGGCCACCGCGTCGATCGGCACGAACACGGTGAGCGTCGCCCTCGTGGTCCTGGCCGGCATGTACGCGGGACGCGTGATGAACCTCGGCTCGCAGATGCACCAGATCGCGCTCACCGCCGTGCTCGTGATGGGCGCCGCCACCACCTTCGGGTACGGGGCCGCCCGGCTGGAGGACAACGTCGTCGGCGTGCTCGTCGGCACGTGCGTGGGCCTCGCGCTGCCCGCGCCCGGTTTCACCCGCCGCGCCGGTGAGGAACTGGCCCGCCTGAACCGGCAGATGGCCGCGCTACTAGCGGAGATCGCCCGGGGGCTGGCCGGGGACGACTGGTCCGCGCGCACCGGGGACTGGGTCCGGCGCGCCCGCTCCCTGGCCAAGGACCTCGACACGGTGCGCCAGGCCGTCCGCGAGGCGGAGGACGCGGTCCGCTGGCGGCCGCGCGGCCGGCTCGCACGGCCCCGGCTGGACCGGCTCGCCGAAGCCACCCAGTGCCTCGACCACGTCGGCCACCAGGTCCGGGGGATCACCCGCGGCCTGTACAACCTGACCTTCCGCGAGGGCCGCCCGCCTGCCCTGCACTGGGCGCAGCACGAGGAACACCTGCTGCCCCGGCGGGCGCAGGCCCCGGCCGGGCTGGACGGGGTGCTGGCCGCGCTCGCCGCGATGCTGGGCGACCTGGCCGACGTACACGTACGGGAGGACGCCCCCTCGCCCGAGATGCGGGCCCGCCTGGCGGGGCTGCTCGGCGAGGCCGAGACCTGCTTCCTGCGGACCGCGCTGGCGCAGTCCCCCGGCTACGCGGACTGGCGGGTCCTGTGCACCGCCGGGATCCTGGAGGACGCCCGGAAGATGCTCCACGAACTCGACCCCTCGATCGGCCCCCACAAGGGCGCCTTCGGGTAGGCCGTCCCGAGCCCCCGGGCGGGTGCGGAGCGCGCCCTCAGGCGCCCTTCGCGCGCAGGTGGCGCCAGACGGCCTTGGCCGCGTTGTGCCCCGACATGCCGTGCACGCCGGGGCCGGGCGGGGTGGCCGAGGAGCACAGGAACACGGCCGGGTGGGCCGTGTTGTACGGGGACAGGGTCAGCTTGGGGCGCAGCAGGAGCTGGAGCCCGGAGGCGGCCCCGCAGGCGATGTCGCCGCCGACGTAGTTGGGGTTGCGGGCGGCGAGCTGCGGCGGACCGGCCGTGGCGCGGGCGAGCACCAGGTCGCGGAACCCGGGGGCGAAGCGCTCCAGTTGGCGCTCGACGGCTTCGGTGAGGTCGCCGTCCCAGCCCGCCGGGACGTGCCCGTACACCCAGAAGGTGTGCTTGCCCTCGGGCGCCCGGCCGGGGTCGACCAGGCTGGGCTGGGCGGCGATGAGGAAGGGGGTGCGCGGGACCCGTCCGCCGGAGGCCAGTTGCAGGGCCGCGTCGATGTCGCGGGTGTGCGGACCGATCTGTACGGTGCCGGCCCGGCGCGGCTCCTCGGCGGTCCAGGGGACGGGGCCGTCCAGGGCGTAGTCCAGCTTGAACACGGAGGCGCCGTAGCGGTAGCCGTCATAGACCCGGCCCAGGCGGGCGATGCGGGCCAGCGCGGTCGGGGAGGTGTCGAAGACGTACGCCCGGGCCGGCGGCAGGTCGTCGAGCCGCTTGACCTCGAACCCGGTGTGGACGGTCCCGCCGAGGTCCCGCAGGTACCCGGCGAGGGCGTCGGAGATGGACTGCGAGCCGCCGCGCGGCATCGGCCAGCCGTTCGCGTGCGCGGCGAGGGCGAAGACCAGGCCGACGGCGCTGGTCCCGATCCCGCCGAGCGGGGCGATGACGTGCGCGACGAGGCCGGCGAACAGGGCGCGGGCGCGGTCGTCGCGGAAGCGGCTCAGCAGCCAGGTGGAGGGCGGCAGCCCGGCCAGCCCGAAGCGGGCGAGGGTGAGCGGGTCACGGGGCAGCGCGGTGTCCGGCAGCGACATGAAGTCCCGGGCGAGGGTGTCCCACTTGCCGAGGAACGGCTCGACCAGCCGCCGGTACGTGCCCGCGTCGCGGGCCCCGAAGGACGCGGCCGTCTCCGCGACGGAGCGGGAGAGCACGGCCGCCGTGCCGTCGTCGAAGGGGTGCGCCATGGGCAGCGGGGCGTGCAGCCACTCCAGCCCGTACCGCTTGAGGGGCATGGTGGAGAATACGGGGGAACCGGCGCCCAGCGGGTGTACCGCCGAGCAGGGGTCGTGCCGGAAGCCGGGGAGGGTGAGCTCCTCGGTCCGGGCCCCGCCGCCGACGGTGTCCGCGGCTTCGAAGACGGCCACCGAGAAGCCGCGCCGGGCCAGTTCAACGGCGGCCGTGAGCCCGTTGGGCCCGGCCCCCACCACGACCGCATCGAGGATCGACGGCACTTGCGACTCCTTCGTCCGGCGGCGCCACCGCCCCCAGGGTATTGCGCCTGTCCATAGGCGGGCTGCGCGATCCGCGCCGACTCCGTTCGCCCTGGGCTCAGCGGACGGATCGGCTGTGGAGCCACCTGGGGCTCACTCGCCCCGCAGCAGCTCCCGGATCCGTACGGCCGTGGCCTCGTCCCGGCCGACGGCGAACGGCAGCGCGTTGTCCCGGTCCACCCTGAAGGGGACCCGGTCGACGGTGCTCTGGGAGCCGCCCGCCTCGGCGACCAGGAGCAGCCCGGCCGCGTGGTCCCAGGCCGAGGGCCAGTTGAAGGCCAGGCAGTCCATCTCTCCCCGGGCCACCTTCAGGTACTCCAGGCCCGCCGAACCGCACGCGCGGGAGGCCACCCCGGGGACGTCCAGGCGCGCCAGGATCCGGCGCTCCTCCTCGGTGGTGTACAGCGGGTGAGCGGTCGCGACCCGCAGCTCGGCGCCAGGCTCCGGCGAACCGCTGAGGATCCGCTCGCCGTTGACGTACGCGCCCTGTCCGCGCACCGCGGTGGCCATCTCCTCCAAGGCCGGAGCGAAGGTCCAGGAGGCGAGGAGCTCCCCGCGGTGCGCGAGCGCGACCAGGGTGCAGAACGCCGCGTCCCCGTGCACGAACTGCCGGGTCCCGTCCACGGGGTCCACGATCCACACCGGGGCGTCGGCGCGCAGCGCCCCGTACACCCCGGGGTCGGCGTGCACCGCTTCCTCGCCCACCACCGCCGAGCCCGGCAGCAGCCGGGTCAGGGCGGCCGTGAGGTACTCCTCGGCCTTGCGGTCGGCGTCCGTCACCAGGTCGTGCGGGCCGCTCTTCTGGTCCACCTCGTGGTCGGCGAGCTGGCGGAATCTCGGCATGATCTCGATCGCCGCCGCTTTGCGAACGGCTTCGTCGACGTCGGACAGGTTCCGGGCGAGGAATTCATCGATCATGCCTCCAGCAAAGCACGCCCGGCTGACAATCCCCACTGCCCGGCCCGACGGGCGGCCGGACCCGGGGTGGACCGCGGGTGAACGCGCCGCGGGGCGGGCGGCGGCCCGGGAGGACACGCGGAGTCACGGCGAGCTACGGGGAGCCACGGGGCGGGAGGCCCCGTGGCCCCCTCCGGGCTGGGCCGCCTCTTTCGGATCTTGCCGGGCCCGCGACGCCTGGCACCGCGCCCGGCCGCACTGCCGAGGCGACCACGTACGTCCAGTACGCGAGCGCCCCGACAGCACGCCCAGGCACGGCACCAGACGCCACGGGCTCAGCCGACAAGATCCGAAAAAGACGACCTAGTGGGTGGCGAGGTCGCCTACGACGAGGGGCTTCGGGAAGAAGTGCTCGTACGCCCCGTCCGCCATGTGCTGCGGGCTCAGGTGCTCGAAGTCGCCCTCCGTCAGGAACTTCGGGCCCTGGTCGCCGAGCGTGCCGAGCTGCGGCGCCGTGTGCTCGAAGGCTCCGTCCTGGCCCTGCGGTGCGACGCTGATGTGGTTGTCCGCGAAGGCCGGGCCCGCGCCCAGTCCGGCGAGGGCGAAGGCGGCGGTGGCGGCTATGGCGGCGGCTCTGATGTTCATGCTGGTCCCCCCGGTCCGGCCGGCCCCTGGTCGGGCCGGCTCGGGAACAGGCTGTCAGGCCCCGCCGTAGTCCTGCAACAGCATCGGGAGGATCCGCCCGGCCGGCCCCGGAGACGGGCCCGGACCGGCCCGGCTCCCCTTCGCCCTGCGGGCGCCCCGCTCAGCGCGCCCCCGCGCCGAGCTCCTCCAGGAGCGAGCGTCCCGCCGTGCGGTGCTCGGCGGCCGCGGCCGGGTCCTTGTCCTCGAGCAGGACCGCGATCCCCTCGTGGGCCAGCGCCTCCTCGTGCCGGTAGCCGAGCCCCGGGGCGAGCTCCAGCGTCTGCCGGTGCAGGCGCAGGGCCTCGTCGGGCAGTCCCGCGAGCCGGCAGGTCTCGGCGTAGCCGCCCAGGAACCGGACCTTCCAGTGCTCCTCGAACAGCTCGTCCAGCAGCGCGAACGCCTCCCGGTGGCTGGCTAGGGCCTCCTCGTACCGGCCCATCCGGCGCAGCCCGACGCCCAGGCAGTTGAGGGACCAGGCCTCGTTGTTGACGTGCCCGTCCTCTCGGGCCAGTGCCAGCGCCCGGTGCAGGTGCTCCGACGCCTCCTCGGGCGACTGTGCCGCGATGGCCATGCCGAGGGTGATGCGGGCCGTCAGGGTGGGCGGCCACGCGGGGTCCGGGTGGGAGACGTCCAGCACCTCCCGGGCCCGCCGTGCCGCCGCCTCGCGGTCTCCCAGCTGGAGCAGCGCCCAGGCCTCCGAGGCGGCCGCGTGGGCCGCGCCCGCCGGGAGCCCGGCTTCCCCGTACAGCTTCCCGGCCAGCCGGAAGAGTTCCAGCGGCTCCTCGGCGCTCCCACGACCTCCCTGGTCCCAGCTCAAATAGCCTCGGCGCAGGGTCAGTTCCGCCTCCGAGCGGGTGTCTCCCGTCTGCGCGACCCGGAGGCCGGCCGCCTCGTACGCGGCCGCGGCCTCGGCCATCCGGCCGGCGTTGTAGCGCGCGAAACCCAGGTCGCTGTAGGCCTCGGCCAGGCGCTGCGGATCCCCCAGGCGTTCGGCGGCGGCCAGCGAGCGTTCGAAGAGGTGGTTGAGGTGGGTCGTGCCGCAGCGCCGTGCGAAGTAGGCGCGCAGGAAGCGCGGCAGCTCGCACACGTGCGCGTCCGCCCCGACGGCGACCGCCGTCTCGAAGGCGGCGATCATCGTCTCGTACTCGGAAGTGAGCCAGGAGCAGGCCGCGTTCTTGTCGGCGAACCGCGGCAGTGCGGCCGGGGCCCGGCCCGCGGTGGGCGGCCGTCCCGGTGAGAGCACCGGCATCGCGGCGTCGGCCGCGGCGGCGGCGTGCACGAAGTAGTCGAGGAAGCGGCCCAGTGCGCGCTCCCGGTCGGCCTGGGAGTCCTGCTGCGCGCAGGCGCCGCGCGCGTGCTGGTGCACCAGGTCGTGCAGCCGGTACCGGCCCGCCGTCGGCTGCTGGACCAGGTGCGCGTCGACCAGGTCCTCCAGTGCCTCCCGGGCACTGGACAGCGGTACGTCCGCCAGAGCGGCCGCCGCGTAGGCGTCGAAGGAGCCGCCGGGCAGCATGCCCAGCATCCGGAACAACCGGGCCTGGCCCCGGTCCAGTTGCCGTACGGACATGGCGAAGGCGGTGTCGAACTCGCTCGCCCCCTCCGCCAGCCGCTCCACGAGGATGCCCACCGTCCAGCCCGGCCGGTGCCGCAACCGGGCCGCGGCCAGCCGCAGGGCCAGCGGCAGGTGGCCGCACAGCCGCAACACCTCGGCGGTGGAGTCCGGTTCACGGGCGAGGCGGCCTTCGGGCCCGCCGGGGTCTCCGCTGGCCCGCGCCAGCAGCTCCGCGCTCTCGCGCGGGCTGAGCACGTCCAGCGACACCGGGGGCACCTCGTCCAGGCCCAGCAGGCGGTTGCGGCTCGTGATCAGGACGACGGAGTCGCCGGCGCCGGGCAGCAGCGGGCGGACCTGGTCCGCGTCGACCGCGTTGTCGACGACCACGACGGCCCGCCGGCCTGCCAGTTCGGCCCGCCAGCAGGCCGACAGCTGTTCCAGGCCCTCCTGCGGGACCCTCTCGGACGGTACGTCGAGCGCCCCGAGCAGCATCCGCAGCGCGGAGCCGGGATCGAGGGGGTCCCGGCCCTCGGTGAATCCGTGCAGGTCCACGTAGAGCTGGGCGTCCGGGTAGTCGTCGGCGAGCCGGTGCGCGGCGTGCACCGCGAGACAGGTCTTCCCCACGCCCGCCATGCCGTCGACGGCGACGCCCCGGTGGCTGTCCACCGCGGCCAGCACGGAGGCGAGTTGGGCCTCGCGGCCGGTGAAGTCCGGTACGTCGCGCGGCAGATCGTTACGGGGTCTGGGCTGGACCTGGCGGCTGGCCTTCGGGGGCGCCGGCAGCGGGTTGGAGGAGCAGAGTTCCCAGAGGGGGCGCAGCGGGCGCGGATCGCGTTTGACCAGTCGGCAGAGGGCGAGCACCGCGGGCCAGGGCGGCACGGTCTGCCCGCCGAGGTAGCGCGAGAGCGAGGAGGAGCTCAGCCCCGTATCCCTCGCGAGGGCCCGTACCCCGAGCCCGGAAAGCTCCTGGAGCAGCCGCAGCCGTGCGGCCAGCTCGTCCTGCGGGTCGGCCTCGGCCGTCCGCCGTTCCATGTCCACGGTTCCCCCCGTATCCCTGTCCCGCCGGGCCCGAATTATCCCGGGCCGCATATCCGCTGGTCAAGGATGTTCCGCCTGTCCCAGGGTGTCCCACCGCCATCGCCGCGGCGGGCCACTGCGGCTGTTATGGAGTCACACCCCGAGGGGGGAACGGAAACCGGGAAGACCCGGAGACCGGAAGAGCCAGTCCCAGCAGAGGAGCACACCGAGATGCAGTCCCGCATGCAGAACCCCGCCGTCGTCCTGTCCGGTGCGATGCAGCCCATCCAGGACATCTTCAAGGCAGTGCACTCCGGTGGAGTGGACGGGCAGATCCTGGAGCTGGTGCACCTGCGGGTGAGCCAGATCAACGGGTGCAGCGCCTGTGTGGACGGCGGCGCCAAGTCGGCCCGCAAGGCCGGGGTGAGCGATGAGCGGCTGGCCACGGTCGCCGCCTGGCGCGAGACCCCGTACTTCACCGAAGAGGAGCGGGCGGCCCTGCTGCTCGCCGAGGCGGCGACCCGGCTGGCCGACCGTCCCGACGCGGTGAGCGACGAGGTCTGGGACACGGCCGCGACCTACTTCGACGAGAAGCAGCTGGCCGCGATCGTCCTGATGATCGGTGTCACCAACATGTTCAACCGGCTCAACGCCACGACCCGCCAGATCGCCGGCGCGTGGGGATGAGGGGCGCGGACCGCCTCGCTTCCTAGTATGAAATCCCGTCCAACACCCCGACTGACGTGAGGAACCCCGCGATGACGAACACCCAGAAGCCCGCCAAGACCACGACCCCTGCCAAGACCCCGGCCGCCGGCCCGTCCGCGAAGTTCACGGAGGAGGAGCGGGCGGCGATGAAGGATCACGCCAAGGAGCTGAAGGCGGCGGCCCGCCGCGGATCGCGCGCCGACAAGGCGGCCGCGGAAGAGGCCGACGTGGTCGAGAAGATCGCCGAAATGCAGGACTCCGACCGGGTCATGGCGGAGCGGATCCACGCGATCGTCAAGGCGAGCGCACCCGACCTCGCGCCGAAGCTCTGGTACGGGATGCCCTCGTACGCCCGGGACGGCAAGGTGGTCTGCTTCTTCCAGAGCGCGGAGAAGTTCAAGGCGCGCTACGCGACGCTCGGCTTCAGCGACCAGGCGCACCTCGACGAGGGCTCCATGTGGCCGACTTCCTACGCCCTGACGCAGCTGACGGCCGCGGACGAGGCGAGGATCGCCACGCTCGTGAAGAGCGCGGCACACTGATACCCGGCCCTGCCGCCACCCGGTCCGGCCGACAGCCGGCGCGGGACGGAGGAGAACGTCGATCGTGGTCAAGGTCCTTGCCCTCACGATCGGTTCGGATCCTCCGCCCGCCGTGGACGCGCCCGTGCCCGTGCCCGTGCCCGTGCCCGCAAGAGGAACGAGGAACCCGTGAACCATCTCGATGTCGTCCGGCTACTCGGTCTGGCCGCCCCCGGGCGACCGGAGGGCGAAGGATACGGGCAGTTCGTGCCCGAGGACTTCGAACTGCTGCTCACGGCCCTGCCGAAGGGCGTGATCGCGGCTTCCGTGAAGCTCACCCGCTGCGAACTCCCCGTGCGTTCCCGGCGCACCACGGATGACGGTGTGCTGCTCTGGGACACCACCGCCCCCGACACCGCGGACTGGACGACCGTCCTCGCGGATGCCGATTTCCAGATCTGGTTCGAACTCCCCTTCACCACCTCGGAGTTCATCGCACAGGAGATAGCGGGGCGCGCCGAGGGGACACCCGTGTTCGAGACGGGCGCGGAGTACATGACGGGCTCGTGGCACAGGCTCGCCGAAGACAAGCGGGCGACGGCCAGGGCGCTGGCTGACCGGGACATCGGCGCACTGGACGAAGTCCTCGTCAAGGTGCGGAGCCTCGGCATCCCGGGCATCCGGCAGTACGCGCGCGAGCTGGTGGACCGGGCGCGGGACGGGTCGCCCGCCGCCCTCCCGGAGGACTACCTGGCGATCATGCGCGAATTCCCCGGCGGGATCATCGCGGGCGCCCGGGTGTTCCCCGTCGCAGAGGTCGCCTGGCCGGCCGAGGACCGGCCGTTCCTGCAGTGGGGAGAGGTGGAGGGCAGGGCCATCGGCTGGCTCACCACGAAGAGCGACCCCGAGGACTGGCGGATCGCCTACGCCGCGCCGGGCGGCAGCTCCCTCACGCACCTCGAGGAGCAGACCTTCGCCACGCTCCTGCGACGCCGGCTGCACGGCAACAACTCGCTGTTCTGACGGAGGCCGCGCTTCCCGCCCCCCTCATGGCCTTCCCGAGTCCCCCTCGGGGCCGGCATGGGCCTCGCGCGCTGCCAGTTGGCCTTGGACGTACGCGTCCGTACGGGGCGTGTAGGGGCCGCCGTGGTCGAAGAGCAGCTCCGTGATGCGCCGCCATTCCGCGACGGCGCCGCGGGTGGCGGCATCGGCTTTCTGCAGATCGCCCGAGGCCTCCTCGGCAGCCGCCTCCGCGGCTTCGAGCGCCGACTCGCAGTCGTGGTGGGTCAGGCCGGTTGCCTGCTCCCGCACCCGGGCGCGGGCCGCGCGCTCCGCGTCGGAGGGGGCGTGCGGCTCGTTCGCGGCGTCCTCGGTCATCGTGGTGCTGCCTCTGCTTTCTGCGGCGGGTCCCACTCGCCGTCCGAACTGACGGGCGGGACGTGGGGCACGGCGATCTCTGCCGTGGAGGGCACCTGCCCCCGCCTCGCGCCGCCATGCCCGCGCCGGGGATCGTCCCCGG
This sequence comes from Streptomyces sp. NPDC059957, assembly GCF_042730015.1. Lineage (NCBI taxonomy): Bacteria > Bacillati > Actinomycetota > Actinomycetes > Kitasatosporales > Streptomycetaceae > Streptomyces > Streptomyces sp. NPDC059957. The sequence goes on from NZ_JBHWMB010000002.1 coordinate 56,874, forward strand.
CGACCGCCGGGTTTCCTACGGCGCGATCAGGCACCCGGATCGCGTAGCGGGTCAGCTCCAGGCGGTTTCGCATGCCCAGCTTCTGGAGCAGGTTCGCCCGGTGGCGCTCCACCGTCTTCGCGCTGATCACCAGCAGGTCCCCGATCTCCTTGGACGAGTGGCCTTCGGCCACGAGCTTGAGGATCTCCTCCTCGCGCTCGGTGATCGCCCGGGCCGGCAGCGGATGCCGCCCGCGGGCGCGGTCGAGGTAGTTGCGGATCAGGGTTGTCTCGGCGCCCGTGTAGATGAAGGGCTCGTCCCGGATCGCCGCGCGGCAGGCTTCGACGAGGTCGCGGTCGGCAACGGACTCGGGGACGTAGCCGGCGGCTCCGGCCTTGAGGGCCTCGAAGCCGGCCGCCGCCACCCTGGCCGCGGTGCCCACGCGGCCGGGACCCCCGCAGGACCTCAAGGCGCAGGCCCAGGAGCAGGATCCGGCCCAGGCACAGGATCCGGCCGGCCGCTCGTGAGCGAGGGCGGCAGGCGGTCCCCGCCGGCCGCACCCGTAGAGGAGGGCACTCCCCCCGTGCCCCCGGGAGGGCACCTGCTACCCTGCGCGTGAAACGATCATTTCATTGCGGACCCGGCCGTTCCGTGATCTAGTGACAGCGGGGGCTGGGCGGGCTCGTCTCAACCACAAGTTCCCCTTCCAACCCACCGGGAGGGTCTGTGAGCGACGGGTACGAGCACCTCGCCAGGACCGTGAGAGAGGTCGAGGAGCTCCAGTCGGAGGCGGGACTCGACCGGGCGTCGGTCTTCAACCTGCGGGACCTCTCCTTCCACAGCTCCCTTCCGGAGGCCGACATCCGGCGGCTACTCGACGGCGAACCCGTCGAAGCGCCGGGGAACGCCGCGGCCGAGCTGGCCCGCCGCATCGCGTTCCTCAGGGAAACCCGGCTGACCGTGGACAAGAACACGGGCAGCCGGCGTCAGTACACCACCGCCGAGATCGCCGCCGGCAGCGGGATGACCCCGCAGTGGCACGGCAAGTTGCTGAACCACAGCACGCCCAACATCTGGCACGGCGCAGGCCTCGCCAAGTTCTTCGGCGTCCCCATGGAGTACTTCACCCAGACGCCGCCGGAGGCCGTGAAACGGGTTCTGGACAGCAAGGTCATCCCGAACCTCACGGCGTTCCTCAGGAACCCTTCCGCGGCCGTGAGGAATCGCCACGCCATGCAGGTCCAGCTCCGTCTCGGCGACAAGGAGCTGTCCCCGAGCCTGGAGACGGCCTTGATGGCCTTCATGGACGCGATCACACGAGAAGACTCCGGACCCTAGGGTCCGGTCCGGGCGCAGCGACTGACCTGACCCTCGGTCACCGTCAGCGGCAGGGCGGGCCGCGGCTTCACCGCCCGTCGGAGGGGAACTCACAGTGGGGGCATTCGGATGAACGAGGGGAAGATGGCGGGCTTTCACAAGGGGGTACTCGCGACTCTCGACAGGCTGCCGTCCCATCAGGGCCTGCTCGCCGCACCAAGAGCCCACCTGGCGCGGCGTTCCACCGTGCGGAGGGTCTCGAAGTTCTGCGACGCGGTGCTCGCGGGTCTCGACAGGCCGATCCCCTCGGATCCGGACAGCCTGTTCGCGGTGCTGAGGGCCGATGTCGAGCGGCGCCTCAACGAGGACGGTGCGCTCCCGTTCCATCCGGTCTTCCTGTACTTCCGCGAGTTCCCCGAGGAGACGGCCAGTGGCCTCACGGCGAAGTTCGACGACCGGATCGTCATCGTCGTCGAGAGTCAGACGACCACGCTTCACCAGTTCGTGATCTTTGCACACGAGATGTGGCACGCCTTGATGGGAGAGTGCCTGTCCCACGCGTCCCACCACGACGTCGCCGCGGCCGCCGCCAGGTCACTCGGTGGTGAACTGGTGGGCGAGGACCTCGTCGCCCTTGCGGCGAGGAGCCACGTCGACACCCAAGAGGAAGTCGACGCGGAGGAGTTCGGGCTGCAGATGGGAGCCCGGCTGCGAGAGTGTCTGAAAGGGTGCGGCGCCGTGCCGACAACCGGTTTGGCTGGCCGGATCCAGTCCAGCATAGGCAGAGGCTACTGAGCATGACCGGATCGGACTACTACATTCCCGCAGGCGTCCTGGCGATCGCTCTGGTGGTGAAGTCCCCCTCGTTCTGGCGCGGCTGGAATTCGCCGATGTCGAAGTCGATCTTCGTGATCCTCGCGGCCTCCGCGGGAGGCTTCGTGTTCGGTGCCCCGCCGACGATCGAGCGGGTCAACCGGCTCACCGGCGTCCCGAACGTCTCGGCGCTCATCGTCTACTGCATCCTGTCGTGCCTGTCGTGCGGCTCGATCGTGCTCCTCATCCACTGGCGAGGGGGGCCCGAGGAGATCCTCCGCAGGCACACCAGGATGTGGATCGCGGCGACCGCCGTGATGATCGCGACGTTCTGCGTCCTCTTCTACCTCAGCAGCGTGCCCATCGAGCAGCAGCGCGACTTCGACACCTTCTACGCGAACACCCCGTACGTGCGGGAGATGATCGTGCTCTATCTGACCTCGCACATCGCCATGAGTCTCGTGGTGGCGGCGAAATGCTGGCGGTGGGCCCGTGAGCTCCGGGACCTCCAGGCGGCGTGGACCCATTGGGGCCTGCTCATACTCGTGGCCGCGTTCAGCATCGGCTTGTCGTTCGCCCTGCTCAAGTTCCTGGCTGTCGGTGCCCGCTGGGCCGGTACGGACAGATGGGACTCGCTCAGCACCGACGTCGCCCCACCCCTCGCGGGACTGGGCGCCGGCATGACGACGATCGGCTTCCTGGTGCCGGTCGTCGGGCCGCGGCTGGGATCGATGTGGGGATCCTGGCGGGCCTACCGGGCGATGGAGCCCCTCTGGCGTGCGCTCGAGCCCTTCGCGGGACCCGGGAAGCCCACCTGGGTTCGTTTCACCTCGTCACCGGAGATCCGGGCGATGGCCAGGTCCACCGACATTTCCGATCGCCTGCTCAACCTGGCGCCCCACCTGGACAGCAGCCACCGCGAGGCAGCCGAGCGCTACGCCTCCTCGCAAGGCTGCGAGCCGGAGGCGGCGCTCATCTTCGCCGAGGCCGCTACGATCCACGCCGCCCTGGCCGCTGCGGAGGCCGCCGGGAGGGCGTCGTCCGGGCTGGCGGCCCTCGCCGCCGAAACGGGCGCCACCATCGACACCCGTGTGTCGGGAACGAATGGTCTCGCCCGGCTGAGCATCCAGTTCTCCAAGATCCGCCGCTCCGACCTGCCCGTCGGCGGCGCCGCCCGATCCGAGGGCAACTGACCATGCCCGCTCTCCCCCACGCGGCTCACGGGAGCCGCCGGTGAACGCGGGAACGGCGTACCTGTCCGTGGCCGCCGGCTTCATCGTCGCCACCGCCGTCAAACTCTGGGCGCTGCGGAAGAAGCCTGGAGACCCGCTCCTGAGGGCCGTCGCGGCGACCCTCTTCGTCGCCGCGTTCCTGTTCGTCACGGCCGCTCCCCCGAACCTCGCGATCATCAACGAGATGCTCGGCATACCGAACGTCGCGGCGCCCATCGTGTACTCGATCCTGAGCGCGTTCGACGGCATCAGCATCGTGCTGCTCATCCACTGGCGGGGGAACGAGGACGCGCGCGTCACCCTGCGGCAGACACGGCTGTGCCTGACCACCTACGCCGCGGTGATCGTCGCCACATGGGCCCTGTTCGCGCTGGGCGACGCACCGGTCGAGCGGCTCCGGGACCTGGACACCTACTACTCCAGCACGCCCTGGATCCGCGAAATGATCCTTCTCTACCTGGCGGCGCACAGCGTCGCGGCCGTCACCATGGTGCTCCTCTGCCTGCGTTGGTCGCGGCAGGTCCCCGGCACGCTGAAGGCCGGGCTGCTGCTGATCACCGCCGGGGCGGTGTGCATGTTCGGCTACGACCTCTTGAAGTTCACGGCGATCGTTGCCCGCTGGCTCGGCCACGACTGGGACTGGCTGAGCACCAACGCCGCCTTCTCCCTGGCCGGTTTCAGCGCCTTGCTCATCTTCGCGGGTTTCATGCTCCCGCCCATCGGACAAGGCGTGGGCTCCCGGTGGCGGGCTCTGCGCCGCTTTCGCCGGCTGCAGCCCCTCTGGCTGGAGATCCGCCCGGAGATACCGCCCGCGAGTCCACCGCCGATGCCGTGGTGGCAGCCCGTGGAGCGCCGGCTCATGCAGCGCGAGAGGGACATCTTCGACGCGATACTGCGGCTGACGCCCTGGTTCGACCGGTCGGCCGGCACGGAGGTCTACGCGCTCGCCCTGGCCGAGCACTCCGAGGTCCGCCGTGCCCGCGGCGAAGCCGATGCCTCGGTGATTGCCCGCGCGGTCGTCCAGAAGGGGTACGCCGTGCCCGCCCTCGCTCCCGAGCATCGATGGACGGTCAGCTCCATCGAGGATTCCGAGGACCTCGTGGACATGTCCGCGGCCATGCTGCGCTCCCCGCAGGTCGAAGCGGCGCGGCAGTCCACGGCAAGGGCAGAGCACGGCGCATGAGACGGGACCCGGCCCTGGCCGGGCATGGACCGAGAATGGCACCGTACACGCGCGCCACAGCCGGACGTCACGTGACGAAATCCAGAGGGGAATCTTCTATGCACCTGTCCACACCTCTCGTACTGCAGAGCGGCGCCCGCATTGCCAACCGGATGGCCAAGGCCGCCATGGAGGAGAGCCTCGCCCGCCAGCCCGGCCAGCTGCCCGGGCCGGAGATCGAGGAGCTGTACCGCAGATGGGCTGGCGGCGGAAGCGGATTGATCATCACCGGCAACGTGATGATCGACCGGCGGGCCCTCACGTCTCCGGGAACGATCGTGCTCGATGCCGAAACCGACCTGGAGCCCTTCCGTCGCTGGTCCGCGGCGGCCGGCTCGGGGGGCGGACAGGTGTGGATGCAGATCAACCACCCGGGCCGGCAGGTCCGGTCGGACCTGCGCGGTGTGGCATGGGCGCCGTCCGACATCGGCGTCAGCCTCGGGAAGCACACGAGCGTCTTCGCCCGCCCGACGGCGATGACCGAGGAGGACGTCCGGGCCACGATCGGCCGGTTCGCCACAACGGCACGCCTCGCGCAGGAGAGCGGCTTTCACGGCGTCCAGATCCATGCGGCCCACGGCTACCTCCTCAGCCAGTTCCTCTCCCCTCTGGTCAACCGCCGCACCGATCAGTGGGGCGGCAGTCTGGAGAACCGGGCGAGGATGCTCGTGGAGGTGGTGCGAGCCGTTCGCGCGGTCGTGTCCCCGGACTTCACCGTCAGCATCAAGATCAACACCGCGGACTTCCAGCGCGGCGGCTTCGACGTCGACGAGGTGGAAAAGGTACTCGCGTCCCTCGAAGGCCTCGGCGTGGACCTGGTGGAACTCTCCGGCGGAAGCATGGAGAGCGCGGCGACCATGGGCCGCACGGCCGATGACAGGAAGCTCGGCCGGGAGGCCTACTTCCTGGCGATCGCCGAGCGGCTCGTCGCATCCGCGCCCATGCCGCTCATGCTGACGGGAGGAATCGGCCGACGCGCCTCCGCCGAGCGGGTCCTGACGAGCGGATTCGCGATGGTCGGTCTGGCCACCGCCCTCGCCCTCCACCCCGACCTGCCCACACGCTGGCAGGAGGGCGATGACATCGAGGTTGCGGCACCGCGCCTCGACTGGCGGGACAAGGACATCGCCAGCGCGGGCGTACTGGCCGTCGTACGGGCGCACATGAGCCGCATCTCCCGCGGCCTGCCGCCCCGCGCCCGGACCTCCGCGCACTTCGCCCTCATCCGCGACACGCTGCGGAACCGGGGGATGACCCGGGCCTACGGGCGGTGGCTTTCCCGGAACCCGGCGCCGGAGGCGACCATGCCGCTCAGCGGCTGACCTCATCGGTTCGTCGCCGTCCGGGGTTTCTCCGAAACCCCGGCCTCGACGCGGCTCCTCCTGAGCCTAGTCTTGGACGTGCAGCCGAGTCCGAGGTGGGTGCACGCCCGCGCCGGACCCACAGAGGAACACGGATCAACGCCGAACGGCATGGAATGCGCAGGTGAGGAGTCAGGGATGAGAATCGTGAGGAACCGGCGGCTGGAGCAGGAGATGGTACGGCTGTGCGACGAGCTGTACGCCGGCCTGGGTGAGCCCGCACCCCGCGACATCACCGAGCTGATCGACCGAATAGCCGTGCATCTCACCGCCCACCGCGGCGATCCCGGACGGCCCGTGCGCATCGTGCGGCGGGACTTCCCGCAGGGCCTCGGCACCGTCTCGGGGCTCTGGCTCGACCGCGAGACCGAAGACATCATCGTCGTCGCGAAGAGCACCAGTCCCTTCCATGCCCTGGTCATCCTGGGGCACGAGATCTGGCACATGATCAAAGGCCACTGCGGTACGTACGTCCTGGGTTCGCAGGTCGCCACGCGTCTGATCGGTGACGACGTCCTGACCCCGGAGGACCTCGACGAAGCCGTGCGTCTCGTCGCCGCGCGGACGCACGCCGCGGGGGGCGACGAGGCCGAGGCCGAACAGTACGGCCGCATGCTCGGCCGGCGGTTTCGCCACCTGGTCGAAGTCGACTCCACGCAGCGGGTCCTCCAAGGCCCGGCTGCCCGCATCCAGGCCTCTCTCGGCAACGGCTGGTGAACGGCTCGGACTACTACATCCCGGCGGCGGCGCTGGGCATCGCCTTCCTCTCCAAGCTCCCCGGACTGATCCGGCAGTGGAGCAACCCCATGGCCCGGTCCGTCGCGGGGCTGCTCCTCATGGCCAGCGCCGGATTCGCTTTCGCCGCTCCCCCCACGATCACCGTGGTCAACCGATGGGTGGGGCTGCCTAACGTCTCCGCGCCGTTGGTCTACGCCATCCTCAGCGTGTTCAACACGTGCTGCATCGTGCTCCTCGCGTACTGGCGCGAGGGATTCGGCACAGAGGTTCAACGCCGCGTGCGGCAGTGGTTCGCCGTCTGCGGCACGGTGGTCGCCCTGATCTCCCTGTGCTTCGTCCTGGGCGATGCCCCGGTGGAACGGCTGCGGGACCTCGACACCCATTACGCGTCCACGCTCTGGATCCGCGAAATGATCGTCATCTACCTCTCCTGGCACATCGTCGTCGGCACGGTCGTACCGGTGATGTGCTGGCGGTGGTCGCGCGTGGTGGGCGGGTGGCTCCGGGCAGGCCTGCTGACCCTCGTGGCCGGTTTCGTCTTCAGCACCGGTTTCGGGCTCGCCAAGGCCGCTGCCGTCGTCGCCCGCTGGGCGGGCGGCGACTGGGACTTCCTCAGTACCGATGTCGCCCCGCCCCTGGCCAGTGTCGGAGCCGTCCTGACCACCTCCGGCTTCCTGCTGCCCCAGGGCCGTCGCCTGGCCGAGGCCTGGGAGACATGGCAGACCTACCGGTGGATGGGGCCGCTGTGGCGCAGGCTGCGCACCCTCATGGGCCTGCCGGCGTCGGCCGGCTGGTGGACATCGCTCGGATCCCGGCTCTTCGATCGCGAAACGGATATCTACGATGATCTACTGGCTTTGGCCCCGTTCTGCGACCTTGAGATCATGACGGCACATCACTACAGGGCACTGGACGACGGTGTCTGCCCCAAAGAGGCATGGGCGACGGCCGCGGCCATGATGATCGCGGCCGCCATCGAGTCCAAGGAATCCGCTGCGGAGAGCGGCGTGGAGTACCCGGAACAAGGCACTGCCGCACTCAGCGCCGTACTCGGCACCGGCACCAGGGGCATCGCCCGCATCTCCCGCCAGTACGGAGCCCTTCACCGCCGGACCGCGGCCGCCCCGTCAGGACGGCGTTCCCCGTGAACTGCCGGCCTCGTCATCCTTTTCCAGCCTCTGTCGATACTCCCCGTCGTCCGAGCCACCCGCGAAGCGGCAGTCCTAGAGAGCAACACACGATGACCCAGCAGCCCCACGGCACTACCGGCACCACCCGCGCCGTCATCCTCGGCGGCAGCCTTGCCGGTACACTCGCGGCCGCCGCACTCGCACCCCACTTCGCGGACATCCTCATCCTCGAACGCGACAAAAAGCTGCCCAATACCGCAGAGCCCCGGCCCAGACTTCCCCAGGCCGCCCACGCCCACATGCTGTGGTCGGGTGGCGCCGACGCGATCGAAGCCCTGCTTCCCGGTACGACCGACCGGTGGCTGGGGGCCGGAGCCCACCGAGTACCGATCCCGAACGGCATGGTCTCCTACGCGCCCGCGGGCTGGTTCCGGCGGTGGACCGAGACCCACTACCTCATCGGCGCCAGCCGTGACCTCGTCGACTGGGGCATACGCACCGCGGCCCTGGAGATCCCCAACGTCCGCGTGCGCACGGGCATGACCGTCACTTCGCTGGCGGGCAGCGCGTCGAGGGTGTGCGGTGTGCACGTGCGGGACGAGGGCGGCGAGGAAGGCAGGATCGACGCCGACCTCGTGATCGACGCGACCGGTCGTGGCTCCAAGGTCCTGGAGTGGCTCGCGCGGATCGGCGCCCCCACGGTGAGCGAGACCGTCGTGGACGCCGGCGTACGCTACGCCAGCCGCCGCTACCGCGCCCCTCTGGGTGCCGAATCCGACTGGCCCGTCATCCACATCCAGGCCGACCCGCGGCAGGGCAAGCCCGGCCAGGTCGTCTCGATCATCCCCATCGAAGACGGCCAGTGGCACGTCAGCATCTCCGGCACCCGCGGCGGCGAACCGAGCGCCGACGAGGACCTCTTCGAAGAGTTCGCCAGAGGAGTCCGCCACCCGCTGGCCGCCGAATTCCTCGCCCGTGCGGAGCCGATCAGCGACGTCGTCGTCTACGGCCGGACCGCCAACCGGCAGCGGCGCTTCGAGAAGGCCGCCATGCCCGCCGGCTTCATCGTCCTCGGCGACGCCGCCACCAGCCTCAACCCGGTCTACGGCCACGGGATGTCCGCCGCCGCCCTGGGAGCGCTCGCGCTGCGCGAAACCGCGGCGAAGACGCCCGTGACGGCGCCCGGGTTCGCCGCCCGGGCCCAGAAGGCGATGGCCCGCCCCGCTGCCGCGGCCTGGCTGCTCGCCGTCGGCCAGGACCGCTTCTATCCGGGTGCCGTCGGCAGGACGCCCAACCTGGCCGACAAGCTCGCAGCACGCTATGTCCACCGCCTGAGCCACACCGCCATCGGGAACTTCCTGGTCGTCAAGGCACTCACGGACGTCATGACGATGCACAAGCCCGCCTCCGTCCTCGGCACCCCCGACGTCCTGATCGCCGCGGCACGCGGCCCGCGCAAGCCCCTGCTCGACGGTCCCGCCCTCACCACGAGGGAGCAGAGCATCCTGGACCGCGAGCCCCTCCGCCGGGCAGAGAAGATCAAGACCTCCGACTAGAAGAGTGCTCGCCGTACCGGGAGGGGCCATCAGGTTCACTACGCGGCCTCAAGGTGTAGCCGTCACGGGGCCGGCCCGGGTCGTCAGTCGCGCAGCACCGGAATGATGTGCTGACCGTACGCGTCGATCGTCGCCTCCCTGGCGTCGTGCATGTCGTAGACGGCGAACTGGTCGACGCCGAGGGCGCGCAGGGCACGCAGCTTCTCGACGTGGGCCTCCGGCGGGCCCAGCAGGCAGAAGCGGTCGACGATCTCGTCCGGGACGAAGTCGGTCGACGGGTTCCCGGCGCGGCCGTGGTGGCTGTAGTCGTAGCCGTGCCGGGATTTGATGTACTCGGTGAGCTCCTCGGGAACCATCGAGGAATGCTCGCCGTAGCGGGAGACGAGATCGGCCACGTGGTTGCCGACCATGCCGCCGAACCAGCGGCACTGGTCGCGGGCGTGGGCCAAGGCCTGCGCCGAGTCGTCGGCCGTGACGTACGCCGGGGCGGCCACGCAGATGGTGATCGAGTCGGGGTCGCGCCCGGCCTCCACGGCGGCCTGGCGGACCGCCTTGACCATCCACTCGGTGAGGTAGAGGTCCGCGAGCTGCAGGATGAACCCGTCGGCCTTCTGGCCGGCGAGCGCGAGGGCCTTGGGCCCGTACGCGGCCATCCAGACGGGCAGCTTCCCGTCCGTGATCCAGGGGATCCGGATCGGGTTGCCGTCGACCTGCGCCTCGCGGCCCTCCGCCAGGTCGCGGATGACGTCGATGGCCTCGCCGAGCCGGGCCAGGGTGTTCGGCGCGCGCCCGGCGACCCGCATCGCCGAGTCCCCGCGCCCGATCCCGCAGACCGTGCGGTTGCCGTACATGTCGTTGAGGGTGGCGAAGGTGGAGGCGGTGACCTCCCAGGTGCGGGTGCCCGGGTTGGTGACCATCGGACCCACGTGCATGTGCTGCGTGTTGGCGAGGATCTGGCTGTAGATGACGAAGGGTTCCTGCCAGAGGACCGCCGAGTCGAAGGTCCAGCCGTAGCGGAAGCCGTTGCGCTCCCCGCGCTTCATGAGGCTGACGACCTGGGAGGCCGGCGGGTCGGTTTGCAGGACGAGGCCGAAGTCCATGCATGGCTCCTTGCTGCTGCTGCGTGCGTGCGGGCTTGCGGCTTACAGGTACTGGCAGGTGGAGCGGGGGATGAAGGCTCCGTGACCGGCTCGGCCGGTGAACTCGCGCCGGTCGATGACGAGTTCGCCCCGGGACAGGACCGTGTCGACGCGTCCGGTGATCCGCTTGCCCTCGTACGCCGAGTAGTCCACGTTCATGTGGTGCGTCTCGGCGGAGATGACCTGCTCGGCGTGCGGATCGTAGAGGACGATGTCGGCGTCGGAGCCCGGCGCGATGGTGCCCTTCTGTGGGTAGAGCCCGAACATCCGGGCCGGGGTCGCGCACGCGATCTCGATCCAGCGGCGGCGGCTGATGTGCCCGTCCAGGACCGCCTGGTGCAGGAGGTCCATGCGGTTCTCCACGCCGGGAAGACCGTTGGGGATCTTCGAGAAGTCCCCGCGGCCCAGCTCCTTCTGGCCCCGGAAGCAGAAGGGGCAGTGGTCGGTGGAGACCACCTGGAGGTCGTTCGTCCGCAGCCCCCGCCACAGCGCCGCCTGGTGCTCGCGGGGGCGCAGCGGGGTGGAGCAGACGTACTTGGCGCCCTGGAAGTCGGGCTCCTCCAGGTTGTCCGTGGAGAGGAAGAGGTACTGCGGACAGGTCTCGCCGAAGACCGGCAGCCCCTTGTCCCGGGCCGCCGCCAGCTCCGCGACCGCTTCCTCCGCCGAGACGTGGACGACGTAGAGGGGGGAGCCGGCCACCCGGGCGAGCTGGATGGCGCGGTGGGTGGCCTCCGCTTCCAGGAGGACCTTGCGGACCTCGCCGTGGTGGCGGGGGTCCGTCTCCCCGCGCGCCAGTGCCTGTTCGACGAGCACGTCGATCGCGATGCCGTTCTCGGCGTGCATCATGATCAGCCCGCCGTTGCCCGACGCCCGCTGCATGGCACGCAGGATCTGCCCGTCGTCGCTGTAGAAGACCCCGGGGTACGCCATGAACAGCTTGAAGGAGGTGACCCCCTCCCCCACCAGGTGGTCCATCTCCTTCAGGGTCCGCTCGTTGACGTCCGAGAGGATCATGTGGAAGGCGTAGTCGACGGCGCACTTGCCGTCGGCCTTGTCGTACCAGGTGTCGAGGCCCTCGCGCAGGGCGTGGCCCGGCGTCTGGACGGCGAAGTCCACGATGGTGGTGGTGCCGCCCCAGGCGGCGGCCCGGGTGCCGGTCTCGAAGGTGTCCGAGGCCGCCGTGCCGCCGAAGGGCAGCTCCATGTGGGTGTGGGCGTCGACCCCGCCGGGGATGACGTACTTCCCGCTCGCGTCGATCGTCCGGTCGGCCGTCCAGGTCTCGGCGGCCGCCGTGCCGTGTGCCGCGAGGGCGGCGACCCGGCCGTCCTCGATCAGGACGTCGGCGTGGAGCTCGTCGGATGCGGTGATGACGAGCCCGCCGCGGATGAGGGTGCGGTTGCTGCTCATGTACGTCTCCCCCGGTGCTAGTTGAGGGTGCGGAGGGCCTCGGCGAGGATTTCGGCGCCCTCTTCCGCCTCGGCGACGGTGAGGGAGAGCGGCGGCGCGATGCGCAGCACGCTGGTGTTGTGGCCGCCGCCCTTGCCGAGGAGCAGGCCGCCGGCCCGGGCGGCTTCCAGTACGGCGGCGGCCGCGTCCGGGTCGGCCTGGTCGGTGCCGGGTTTCGTCAGCTCCAGGCCGGCCATCAGGCCCCGGCCGCGCACCTCCCGTACGGCGGGCACGGTCGCGGCGATGGCCCGCAGCCGCTCCAGCAGCAGGCCGCCGACGCGGCGGGCGTTGCCCTGGAGGTCGTGTTCGAGGACGTAGGCGAGGTTGGCGACGCCGGCGGCCATGGTGACGGGTGAACCGCCGAAGGTGGAGATGGAGTTGGTGTCGAGGCAGTTCATCACCTCGGCGCGGGCCACGACTCCGCCGATGGACATGCCGTTGCCGATGCCCTTGGCGAAGGTGAGGATGTCCGGCGGGCCGTTCTGGGCGTGGGCCTGCCAGCCCCAGAAGTGCTCGCCGGTACGGCCCCAGCCGGTCTGCACCTCGTCGCTGATCCAGAGGATGCCGTGCCGGTCGAGGACCCTGCGGAAGGCCCCGTAGAGCCCGTCGGGTGGTGAGGTGAAGCCGCCCACGCCCTGCACCGGTTCGGCGATGAGCGCGGCGACCCCGCCGCGCGCCTGGCCGAGTACGTCTTCCAGGTCGGCGACGGACGCGGCGGTGAAGGCGGTGTCGTCGAGGTGGGCGAACGGGCCGCGGGTGCGGACCGCGCCGTGGACGTAGTACGTCTGGAGCGGCGAGAGGCTGGTCGGGGACCAGCCGCGGTTGCCGGTGATCGAGACGGTGGAGAAGGACCGGCCGTGGTAGCTGTTGCGCATCGCCAGGATCTGGTTGGAGCGGCGGTACGTCGTCGCGAGCAGCAGGGCGGTGTCGTTGGCCTCGGTGCCGGAGGTCGTGAAGAAGACCCGGGCGTCGGGGATGCCGGACAACGCCGAGACCCGCTCGGCCAGTTCGATCATCGGGCGGTTGAGGTAGAGGGTGGAGGAGTGGATGATCCGCGCGGCCTGTTCGGAGACGGCCTTGGTGACCTCGGGCAGGGCGTGGGCGGTCATCGTGGTGAGGATGCCGCCGAAGAAGTCCAGGTAGCGGTTGCCGTCCGCGTCCCAGACGTGGCGGCCCTCGCCGTGGGTGAGTTCGAGGGGGCGGTCGTAGTAGAGCGCGAGCCAGTCGGGCAGGACGGAGCGGTGCCGGCTGTGCAGGGGGATCGGGTTGGTCACGGCTGTACGAGTCCTCCGTAGGCGTCGGGGCGGCGGTCGCGGTAGAAGGCCCACTGGTCGCGGACCTCCTTGATGAGGTCGAAGTCGAGGTCGCGGACGAGGAGTTCCTCTTCCTTGTCGCTGGCGACCTCCCCGACGAACTGACCGCGCGGGTCGACGAAGTAGCTGGTGCCGTAGAAGTCGTTGTCGCCGTACTCCTCCTGGCCGACTCGGTTGATGGCGGCGACGAAGTACTCGTTGGCCACGGCGGAGGCGGGCTGCTCCAGCTGCCACAGGTATCCGGACAGGCCGCGGGAGGTGGCGGACGGGTTGTAGACCAACTGGGCGCCGTTGAGACCCAGTTCGCGCCAGCCCTCCGGGAAGTGCCGGTCGTAGCAGATGTAGACGCCGATCCGGCCCACGGCGGTGTCGAAGACGGGGAAGCCGAGGTTGCCCGGGCGGAAGTAGTACTTCTCCCAGAAGCCCCTGACCTGGGGGATGTGGTGCTTGCGGTACTTGCCGAGGTAGCTGCCGTCGGCGTCGATGACCGCGGCGGTGTTGTAGTAGAAGCCCTCGGACTCCAGCTCGAAGACCGGTACGACGATCACCATGCCGGTCTCGCGGGCGAGGGCCCGCATGCGCTGGACGGTGGGGCCGTCGGGGACGGCCTCGGCCCAGCGGTAGTGCTCGGGCTCCTGGACCTGGCAGAAGTAGGGGGCGTTGAAGACTTCCTGGAAGCCGATGATCTGCGCACCCTGGGCGGCGGCCCGGCGGGCGTGCTCCTCGTGTTTGGCGATCATCGACTCGGTGTCTCCGGTCCAGGTGGCCTGGACGAGTGCGGCGCGGACGACTTGGGCCATGAGCTGCTCCTCGCGACGGGGTACGCCGGCTTCTACGCACGTAGAGGGTGTACGACGGCTGCGCGTAGGGAGTTGAAGGTAGGCCTCGGCCAGGCCCGGGGCAAGACCGCCTTGCGCGGTTGGAGTAGTCGATCAGCAAACGCAGGAGTTACGTCGACACGTGGTCGTTTCCGGTCAGGCGACGGGCAGATTCGCGACTCGAAGGGCGTGCAACAGGTCACGGTGATGAGCCCCCGAGAGGGCTTCGGCGGCGCGGAGCAGCCGGGGCGCGAACCACCGGGGGTCCCGGCGGGCGAGCCGGGCCGACTCCTCTGCGGTGCGGACCCGGACGAAGGCGGCGAGCAGCGCGTCGGCCTCCTGGGTGTGGCCGGCCGTCCCGAGCACGAGGGCGATCTCGGCGATCTCCGCCGCCGGACGGGCGGCGCCCTGGCGCAGCAGGGCGCCCTGGTCGGCCGGCCCGAGCGCGGCGGCGGCCGCGGCGAACCGGGCGGGCGGCAGCGAGGCCGCCTCCCAGAGCAGGGTGGCCCAGTCGGCGGCCAGACCGGCCCGCCGCAGCTCCTCCCCCAGCAGGGCCAGCCGCTCGGCGGGGCCGGCGGCGGCCTCGCAGAGCAGCACGTGCGCCTCGCCGCTCCGCCCCTGCCCGCGCAGGGCCACGAGCCCCTCCACGAAGCCACCGGAGGCACCGGGAGCACCGGCCCATGAGGCGGGCGCGCCGTGCGGTGCCCCTCCGGGGGCGGAGCCGGGCCCGACGGGAGCACCGGCCCACGGGACGGACGTGCCGTGGGGGTCGCCTCCGGGGGTGGAGCCGGGCCACTGGGCGGAGTCTCCGGGCGAGCCGCCGGCGCGGCCCAGGTCCGGCCACGGGGTGGGCTCGGCCTGCGGGTGGGGCCCGGGCCCCGGTTCGGCGGCGGGGGTGTACCCCGCGCTCCAGGCCGGGGTGCCGGGCGGGCGTCCGCCCTGCCCCGCCGAGCCGGACCCCCCACCCGCCCGACCGGAGGCCGGACTCCAGGCCACCTCGGCCGAGGCCTCGGCCCCGGAGTGGCCACCTGCGGGCCCGGACCCGGGGTAGTCGTCCCGGCCGGAAGCGGCGGGGGTCTGCTCGGGGCCCTGGCCTGCGGAGCTCGCGTTGGCGGGCTCGTGCCGGGCTCCGCGGGCCGGGTCCGGCTGCCCGGCCGCGCCCGTCGGAGCCTCCGCCGGGGCGGGCTCGGCCGCCGGGCGGGCGGGGCGTCCGAAGCGGGCGCCGCGCAGGGGTGTGTCGGATGACGGCTGCCCCGGGGGCATGGTGACGGCCTGGGCTTCGGGCGTCGCCGCGCCCGCGTACCGGGCTCCGCCGCTGCGCCGCGCACCGCGCAACCACCGCCCCTCGGCCCGCCGGACCGGCTCCTCCACTCCTTCCGCCACAGGGCGGCCCGACGTCGGGGCCGCTGTCGCATCAGGGGTCGTGCCCGGCAGCCGGTCCGATGTCGCGGCCGCCGTGTCCGGGGACTCCGGCCGCATGCCCTCCCGCGGACCCGGCCATGCCGCGGCAGGCCCCGCACCCGGTGACGTCGCCGCACGCTGCGCGGGCACGCCGTTCAGGGGGGCCTGCTGCATCGGCGACGGGCGTCCGGTCCCCAGGGCCGCCTCCAGGCGGGCCGTCAGGTCCTCGTGGCGGGCGGTCGCGCGGGCATCGTCGTCCCGGGTCCAGGAGAGTTCCCGGGCCAGGGCCTGCGCCTGCGCCGGGTCCGTCGTTTCCGCCAGCCGCGCCGACAGCACGCGCAGGGCTGCCCGGGCCCGGGCCCGCTGCTCGGCGGCCGAAGCGATCAGTGTGCGCAACTCCTCGACCCCGCCCGGCAGTCGGTCCCAGACGCCGACGGCCGCGGCCCGCAGTCCGGCCGCGTACTGCGTCTCCCGGACGAGCGCCCCGGGGGCCGACGATGCGGCCAAGTCCCCGAGCAGTGACTCCAGTACGTCCCACGGAGGCATCGCGGCTCCGTCCAGACAGGCCCGCATCCCCTCCGGGTCCCGCCGCAGGAACTCCCCGTACCAGCCTGTCCCGGGATCCAGTCGCTGCGTCAATCCCCGCATGTACCCGGAGAGTTGGCCGATCACCTGCGAAGTCGCGGTCTCCATCCCCGCATTGGATCCCACCCGTGTTACGGGCGGGCTACAGGAGTCTCAAAGCTTGGCGGCGGGCGGGGCAAGCGTGACCGCGATCGCGGTGTGAGGCCGCCCGCGCCGGACGATCGCGGCCGGCACGTCCAGCATCCAGAACTGCCAGGTGTACTTGCGCCCCATCAGCTTCCGCACCCGCTTCAGACCGGCCTCGTCCAGCAGCCGCGCCTCGCCCTCGGCCACCGCGGCCCCGTCGGCCACCCGTCCGCGTACGTCGCAGGCCACGACGGTGACCCGCCCGTCGTTGCGGATCCGCTTCACCTTCCACGCGTCGTCGCGCGTCCACACGTACAGCTCCCCGCCGTCCGCCACCGCCCACACCGGCGTGGCCACGGCCGTGCCGTCCTTGCGGAAGGTGGTGAGACTGACGTACCTCGCTCGGCCCAGTTCCTCGATCGTCATGCGCACGACCCTACGCGGCCCTCAACGGGAGGTCGCGGCCCGCTCCAGCAGACTCCGCAGCACGCTCTGCTCCTCCGGGTCGAGCCCGGACACCGGCGAGTCCACGGAGAGGAGGTCGAGGAGCCGGTCGCGCAGGGCGGTGCCCCCGGGCGTGAGGACGAGCTGCTTGGCGCGGCGGTCGGTGGGGTGCGGATGCCGTTCGATCAGGCCCTGCTTCTCCAGCTTGTCGACGACGAAGGTGGCGTTGGAGGGTTCGCAGCTCATGCGCTCGGCGAGGTCCCGCATGGTCATCGGGCCGCTCATCTCGCGCAGCGCGGTCGCCTGGGAGGCGGTGAGGCCCAGCGTGGTGGCGCGCTCCCGCACGTGCTCGGCGATCCGGTGGGCCAGTCCGTCCACCAGCCCGCACAGCTGGCGCTCGGCGATGGCCTGGAGCTCGGGAGGCGTGGTCATGGCGCCAGTTTAGCAAATGGCTCAAGCCAGAATATTTACAACTTGAATGATTCGAACTTGATGCTTATGGTTGGCCCCGCCACCCCGGCGCACCGGCCGGAGGCGGCCTGACGACCATTCACCAGGGAGCCCCCATGCCCGACTTGAAGACGGCGCACGACGAACGACTGAACCGGCCCGCGGGAATCCGCTCGCTGCGGCTGGGCGACACGAAGGTCTCCTACGTCCCGGACGGCGACGTACGGCTCCGCCCGCTGCCGCTGCTCCCGGACACCACCGACGAGGTGTGGACCGCCCACCCGGAGTACCTGGACACCGCGGGCCACCTCGTGGCGAGCGTCGGCGGTCTGCTGGTGGAGCACGGCGGCCGGGCGCTGCTGATCGACGCGGGCTTCGGCCCGCAGACGCTCCGGTCCCCCGACGGCCCCGTCGGCGTGATCCACGGAGGCGCGCTCCCCGACAGCCTGACCGCTCTCGGCCGCACCCCCGCGGACATCGAAGCGGTGGCGTTCACCCACCTCCACTCCGACCACATCGGCTGGGCCGTCCACCCGTCCCCCGCCGACGGGCTGCCGCTCTTCCCCCGCGCCGAATACCTGATCGCCGCGCCCGAGTGGGACCGCCTCGACCTCCTCGCGGCCGAGGGCACGACCGAGCGGGTCGCCGCCCTCGCGCCGCGCGTGCGCACCCTTGACGACGGGCAGGAGATCTTCCCCGGGGTGCGCGTACGGATCACCCCCGGCCACACCGTCGGGCACGCCGAGTACGTCATCACCGGGGGCGGCCGGCGCCTGATCGCCTTCGGCGACGCCGTGCACTCGCCGATCCAGATCGACCACCCCGACTGGTCCTCGGCCTTCGACCACGACCTCGCCCGGACCGCCGTCCACCGCCGCCGGCTGGTCGCCGAACTGGCGGAGCCGGACACCATCGGCTTCGGCGTCCACTTCGCCGACGTGGTCTTCGGACACGTCCGGCAGGACGGGGACGGCCCGGCCTGGCACCCCGTGGACGCCTGAGAGCGGCTGCGCCTCAGGCGGCCGGCGCCGCCTCCCCGTGAGTGAGGGTCTCCCACGCCACGAACAAGTCGTCCGTCCCGGCCGGCCGCGTCTTCTCGACCAGCTCGCGGGTGTACGGGAGTTTCGCGCCCGTGCCCTGGGCGATGCCGTCGACGTACGTCCCCTGGCCGAACCAGTACGAGGCGACCTTGTCCGGCGAGTCGATGCCGGTGCGCGGCGGGGCCGGCGGGTGCGCGCCGTCCCGCTTGAGGTAGAAGTACGCCGGGACGCGCTCCCGGAACCGCTCCAGGGACTCCCGGAAGACGTCCTGGTCCTCCAGGAAGACGGAGATGCTCAGGGCGGCGTCGGTCATGGCCGGCTCCCAGTTGCCGTTGTACGCCGGCACCTGCGCGCGGACGGCCGGGAGGTAGGCGGTGCGCAGCATCTCCTTGAAGCGGGTGACGCGCCCGGCCCCCCAGTGCGGGTAGTCGGCGTGGAGGATCTCGGCGGCGCGCGCCCAGGTGGAGCCGGACCAGGCGGCCTGGAGGCCGGCGTTGTCCTCGGCGTGACGCTTCATCACGGCCGACCAGCCGTCCATGATCTCCACGGCCTTGCGCGCGTGGGAGGCCTTGCCGTTCACCGACCACAGCAGGGCGTGGGTGTACGCGGCGATCGCGTCCTGCCGTTCGTCGAGGCAGGGCTGCGGCCCCGAGTTGAAGGGGCAGGGCACCACGTCGGCCGGGTGCGCCCGGTAGTCGAGGGAGGCGTAGCGGCTCTTCAGGAGCGCCCGGTACGCGGAGTTCCACGGCTCCTTGCCGGCCGCGACCATCTGCTTCGCGTGCTGGAGCCGGGTGTGGCTGACGACGACGCCCGGGTGGCGGAAGACCACGTCGCCCGGGTCCCTGGCGTGGGCCCGGCCCTCGGGGGCGGCGCACGCCGCGAGCAGCAGGCCGCCCGCGAGGAGGGCGCCCACGAGTCCGAGGCCGAGTCGCTTGGATGTGGATGCGTTCATGTCTGACACGCCATCACGCTTGCCCCGCGCCCCGGCCCTCCCACCGCCGATTGGGCCGTTCAGCCGCCGGGCCCGCCCGAACGGCACGCCGGAAGGCGGGCCCGGCGGCCGAACGGCCGCGGCCCGCCCGCCGCCCCTGACCTCACACGGGCACGAGGGCGCAGCGCCGCATCACTTCGTCCAGGGACAGCCCCAGGGCCCCGGCGAGGGCGGCGACGGTGAAGAAGGCCGGGGTCGGGGCCCGGCCGGTCTCGATCTTGCGGAGGGTCTCGGCGGAGAGCCCGGCGCTGGCCGCGACCTCGACCATGCTGCGGCCACCGCGGGCCGTGCGCAACAGGGCGCCCAGCCGCTCGCCGCGCTCGCGCTCTTCGGGTGTGAGGGGGGTACGGACCATGTCCCCATCCTACCCTGGAGCCCAATAAGTATCCCGTTACAGTTATACCGGTATAGTTATTGGCATGGTGGAACTGAAGACAGACCGATCGATCGACCAGATGCGCGCCGCCGGCCGCGTCGTCGCACACGCCCTCGCCGCCGTCCGGGACCGGGCCGCCGTGGGGGTGTCCCTCCTGGAGCTCGACCTCGTCGCGCGCGAGGTGCTCCGTGAGGCCGGTGCCGGCTCGCCCTTCCTCGGCTACCGGCCGCGGTTCGCGCCGGTCCCCTTCCCTGCCGTCATCTGCGCCTCCGTCAACGACGCGATCGTGCACGGCATCCCGGACGACTACCGGCTGAGCGACGGCGACCTCGTCAGCATCGACTGCGGCGCGAAACTGGACGGCTGGGTCGGCGACGCGGCCGTCAGCTTCACCGTGGGCCGGGCCCGCCCCGCCGACCTGCGGCTCATCGCGACCTCCGAGGCGGCCCTCGCGGCGGGCATCGCCGCCGCCCGGCCCGGCAACCGCGTCGGCGACATCGCCCACGCCATCGGCAGCGTCTGCCGCGCCGCCGGGTACGGCATCCCCGACGGCTTCGGCGGCCACGGCGTCGGACGCTCCATGCACGAGGAGCCGGGCGTCCCCAACGAGGGCCCGGCGGGGCGGGGTACGAAGCTGCGCGCCGGCATGGTGATCGCGATCGAGCCCATGCTGATCGCCGGCGGTACGGACGACTACGCCTGCGACGCCGACGGCTGGACCCTGCGGACCGTCGACGGCAGCCGCGCCGCGCACTCCGAGCACACGGTCGCGATCACCGCCGCCGGTCCGAGGATCCTCACCGCCCTGTAAGCCTCACCAAGGTCCGCCCCGGGCTACCGCTCCCGGCTCGGGTGCACCACCATCGCCGAGCCGCCGCCCCTCCGGGTCGTCTCGGCCGCGGCCAGCCACCGCCCGTCGGGCAGCCGCTGGACCCCGGTGGCAGCGCCGATCTCCGGGTTCTGCCGGAAGCCCTGCCCTAGGGCCTCCAGCTCGGCGCGGACCGGGCTGTTCCACAGGCCCGGCTCCAGTTCCGTGGTGGTCTGGTTGCGCTGGCTGGCCCGCGGCGCGGCGATGGCCTCGACCAGCGGCAGCCCGCGGTCCAGGTGCCCGGTCAGGGTCTGGAGCACCGTGGTGATGATGGTCGCCCCGCCCGGGGAGCCCAGCGCCAGCACCGGGCGTCCGTGCTCCAGCACGATGGTCGGGGACATCGACGAGCGCGGCCGCTTGCCGGGGCCCGGCAGGTTGGGGTCGGGAACGCCGGGAGCGGCCGGGGCGAAGGAGAAGTCCGTCAGCTCGTTGTTGAGCAGGAAGCCGCGCCCCGGGACCGTGATGGCGCTGCCGCCGGTCGACTCGATGGTCAGCGTGTAGGAGACCACGTTGCCCCAGCGGTCGGCGACGGTCAGGTGCGTGGTGTTCTCCCCCTCGTACGTGGTCGGGGCGGCCTGCCCGCCGCCGCCGCAGGCGACCGGATTGCGGGGATCACCGGGAGCCAGCGGGCTGGTCAGCGCCTTGGCCGGGTCGATGAGGCAGCCGCGCGTGTCCGCGTAGCGCTGCGAGAGCAGCTCCTTGGTGGGCACGTCCTCGGCGGCCGGGTCGCCGACCCAGCGGCCCCGGTCGGCGAAGGAGATCCGGGAGGACTCGATGAAGCGGTGCAGGTACTGGGCTTCGGTGAGCTCGCCGAGGTCGCTGCGCTCCAGGATGTTCAGCGCCTCGCCCACGGTGGTCCCGCCGGAGGAGGACGGGGCCATGCTGTACACGTCCAGGCCGCGGTAGCCGACCCGGGTCGGGTCCTGCCGCTTGGTCGCGTACGCACGCAGGTCCCCGGTGGTGAGATCGCCGGAGCGGACCACTCGGGTGGCCGCCGGGTCCACCGGGGGCGTGCGCACGGCCCGGACGATGTCCTCGGCCAGCGGGCCGCGGTAGAGCGCGCCCGCGCCCTTGCGGCGGAGCTCGGCGTACGTGGCGGCCAGGTCGGGGTTCTTGAAGGTGGAGCCGACCACCGGGAGGGCCCCACCGGGCAGGAAGAGCTTCCTGGTGTCGGGGAAGTCCCTGAACCGGGCCTCGTTGGACGCGGTCTGGGCCCGGAAGGTGGAGTCCACGGCGAAGCCCTCGCGGGCCAGCTTCTCGGCGGGCTTGAGGAGTTGGCCGAGCGGGCGGGTGCCCCAGGACTCCAGCGCGCTCTGCCAGGTCGCCGGGGTGCCGGGGACTCCGACGCCGCGGCCGCTGGTCTGGCCCTCGGCGAAGGGGATCGGCAGGCCGTTCTCCTGGAACAGCGCGGCGGTGGCCGTCGCCGGGGCCGTCTCACGGCCGTCGATGGTGTGCACCCGGCCGGACCGGGCGTCGTAGTACACGAAGTAGCCGCCCCCGCCGATGCCGGCGGAGTACGGCTCGGTGACCCCGAGCGCGGCGGCCGTCGCCACGGCGGCGTCCACGGCGTTGCCCCCGGAGCGCAGGACGGCGATGCCGACCGCACTGGCGTCGGCGTCGACGCTGGCGACGGCCCCGCCGTATCCGCTGGCGACCGGGACCTTGGCCGGGGTGTCCGTCAGTGACGGCGGGGCGTCCGCCCCGGTCGAGACGAGCGCACCGGCAAGCGCGACGAGCGCTAACTGACGTGCGGCGGGACCACGCATTCGGTTCCTCCAGTCGACTGCCTGTCAGACCTTGGAGCGGCAGCGTAACTTCCCTGCACCCACCGCGTCATGAAGGCGGCGTGACGACTACCATCCGCCGCATGAATGACGACCTCCGCAACATCGTGCTCGGGGTGGTGGCCACCGCGTTCAGTGGCGGGATCGGCTGGTTCGCCCGGACCTACCTGTGGCACCGTGCCCTGCGCCGCAAGCAGGCCTTCTTCGGGCTCCCGACCGGCTCCGACTGCCTCTTCGTGGTCAACCGGCAGATGGGCGGCACCGATTCCTCGCTGCACCGCAACGATGCCTTCGCCCTGCTGGAGATATCCGCCCTGATCAAGGACTGCGGGGCGAACGTCCAGATCGTCACCCACGACGGAGCCCGCCAGGGCTTCGGCGAGCGGGCGGAGTTCTGCGTGGGCGGGCCGACCTCCAATGTCCGCACGACCGCACACCTGGCCTCCATGCTGCCGGGGGTGCAGACCGACATCGGTCTCCCGTCAGGCCATCCGGACCGCGCCGCCATCCGGATCGGCGGGGAGGCGTACCGCTGGGTGAAGGGACAGGTCGAGTACGTGGTGCTGGCGCGGCTGACGAACGGGCAGGGCTCGCGGCCGGTGTTCCTGCTGTCGGGCCAGACCGCCAACAGCAACCAGGCCGCCGCCCGGTACCTGGCCAAGCACCATGTCCGACTGGCCCGCCGGTACGGTCACGAGTCGTTCTGCGTGCTGTTGAAGGTGATCAACTCAGACGCCTACGGGCCCGATGTGACCGAGCTGGTGGCGGACGTCACCGTGGCGGCCCGGACACCCGCAGCGGCAGCCGTGTGATCCCGTTGATGAAGTTCGAGACCAACCGGCGTGGTGGGCCCGCCAGTTCCGGTACCGGCATGGCGGCGACCCACTCCTCGTAGAGGACGCGGAGCTGGAGCCGGGCGAAGTGCGCGCCCAGGCACACGTGCGGGCCGTCGCCGAAGGAGACGTGCGGGTTGGGGGTCCGGCCGAGGTCGAGGCGGCCGGGGGCGGCGAAGACGCGCTCGTCGTGGTTGGCGGAGGCGTGGAAGACCACCACCTTGTCCCCGGCCCGGATCCGTGCTCCGGCGAGCTCGGTGTCGGCGGCGGCGGTGCGGCGAAAGCTCAGCACCGGCGGATGGACGCGCAGGAGTTCCTCGACGGCCCGGTCCACCGGGGCCCTGCCGTCGGCGAGTCGGGCATAGGCGTCCGGGTCGCGGGCCAGGGCGAGCAGGCCGCCGGGCGCGGCGCTGCGCACGGTGTCGTTGCCCGCGACGGTGAGCAGGAAGAAGAACATCTCCAGCTCCGCGTCCTGAAGTCCGGCGAGCGCGAGGGCCGTCATCACGTCGTCGCCGGGGCGGGCCCTTTTGTGGGCGGCCAGTTCGCGGGCGTACGCGAACATCTCCCCCAGCAGCGCCGGCGAACGCGGGTTCAGCGGCTTCCCGTCCGGGCCCGGCAGCGGAGCCGGGGTGTCCTCGGGATCCTGGTATCCGATGATCCGTACCGTCCACTCCAGCAGCAGCCCCCGGTCGGCCGCCGGGACGCCCAGCAGGTCGGTGAGGTTCAGCAGCGCGTACTCGTCGGTGACGGTGCGCACCAGGTCGGCGGCCCCGCCCTCGGCGCCGTCACGGGCGGCCCGCAGCAGCGTACGGGCGCGGCCGCGGACCCGGGCGGCGAAGGCGTCGACGCGGGCCGGGGTGAAGGCGCGGGCCACGGTGCGGCGCAGGGTCCCGTGCTCGGGGGGATCCTGGTTGAGCATGGTGCGCCGCAGGAAGGGCAGGTCGGCCGGGTCGGGGTCGCGGATCTGGGTGGCGCCCAGGTGTGAGGAGTACGTGCGGTGGTCGCGCAGGACCCGGACCACGTCGGCGTGCCGGGTGACGGCCCAGAAGCCGGGGCCGGCGGGCCAGCCGAGCACCTCCGGCTCGCTCTGCCAGGCCACCGGGCGGTGGTCGCGCAGCAGCCGGTAGCGCTCGTACGGGACGCCTTCGGCGTAGAGGCGCGGGTCGAAGACATCGGGGGCCGGTCCTTGGTCCATGCGCCACACGGTGGCGGGGAGCGGCCCGGCCCGCAAGATGACCCGCGGGGGGCGGGGCCCGGCGCCGGGTCTGCCGTCCCGCGCGCCGCGGGAGCGGCGAGCCGTGCGCCCGGCCGGGGCTCAGCGCTCCGGCCTGACCTCGCACACGGCGCTCCGCTGCTTTTCGTCGGAGCCGATGATGATGATCTCGGGGGCCGGACTGGTGCGCACCGCGGCGAGAGCCGTGCAGGCCAGCTGGCGCAGGGCCGGGCCTGACAGCGGCTCGGCCGGGATGGGCAGCACGACGCGGAGGGTCTTCCCGTCACCGTCGGACTTGACGCCGGATCGGACGTACTCCGCGCCGAACGGGTTCTTGGGGTCCGCCGCCGGGATCGCGGTGGTCAGACCGGCCTCCCGCGCGGCCTCGCTCGGCCCCTCCAGCAGCATCCCGATCGAGAAGCCGAGGTCCGGCCGCTGCGTCCGGTCGGAGACCGGCAGCGGGACGAGCGCGCCGTCGGGCGCGATGAAGTACACCAGGCCCGGGTCCGGGGCGGTGGCCAGTTTCACGGTCCCGGCGCTGCCGCTCTCGACGACCCCGGTGGTGGCGATGCCGCAGCCGGTGGCGAGCAGCAGGGGGACGGTCAGCGCGGCCGCGGCCTTGCGCACCCGGTTCATACGCGGGCCTCCAGCGGCATGTCGAGGGTGAAGAGCGCGCCGCCGCCGGGGCCGTTGGCGGCGTGCAGGGTGCCGCCGTGCAGGCGGACGTTCTCCAGGGTGATGGCCAGACCGAGGCCGCTGCCGGTGGAGCGGGTGCGGGCGGCGTCGGCCTTGAAGAAGCGGTCGAAGATGTGCGGCAGCACCTCGGGGGCGATGCCGGGCCCGCTGTCGGCGACCTCGACGAGCAGCCGCTCGCCCTCGGGCCGGGCCTCGGTGCGGACGCGGACCCGTACGGGGGCGCCGCCGTGCTTGAGGGCGTTGCCCACGAGGTTGGCGAGGACCACGTCGAAGCGGCGCGGGTCGAGCCGGGCGCGGACGTCCGGGGGCAGCTCGGTGCTGACCCGCCCGTCGGTCCAGTGGCGGCGTTCCAGGGTCTTGGTGACGGTCTCGGCGACGTCGACCTCGTCGAGGTTGAGCTCGGCGGCGCGGGCGTCGAAGCGGGAGATCTCCATGAGGTCCTCGACGAGCACCGCGAGCTTCCCGGTCTCGGCGCTGATCAGGCGCAGCGCCTTGGCGGTGTCGGCGTCGAGCTCCTCGGCGCCCTCGTCGAGGACCTCGGTGACGGCGAGCATCCCGGCGAGCGGGGTGCGCAGTTCGTGGGAGACGTCGGCGGCGAAGCGGCGGGCGCGGGCCTCGGCCTCCCGGAGTTCGCTGACCGATTGTTCGAGGGCGCGGGCCGTCTCGTTGAAGGTGCGGGCGAGTCCGGCGAGTTCGTCGGCTCCGCGCACCTCGATCCGGGTGTCGAGCCGGCCGCGGCCCAGCCGCTGGGCGGCCTTGCGCATGTCCCGTACGGGCCTCAGGACGCTGCGCGCGGCGAGCAGGGCGGGGATCACGGAGATCGCCAGGCCCGGTACGGCGCCCATTCTGGCGGCGGCGACCAGGGCCTCCACGGTGGTCTGCTCGGTGTCCAGGGGCACGACCGCGTAGAAGACGGCGCCGGTGGGCTCGTAGACCTCGTTGTACTTGAAGACGGCGGGCATGCCGACGACCAGGGAGAGGTTGCCGTTCCGGTCCTTCGTACGCTGGAAGGCCCCGTGCGGGTGGGCTTTCACCTGGCCCCGGAGCTGTTCGCTGACGGAGGCGGAGACGGGCGCGCCGCCCTGGTTCGAGGAGGCGCGGAGCTTTCCGTACTCCCCGTAGACGATCCAGGGGTGCGGCTGGCCGCGCTTGCCCAGTTCCGCGACGAGCCGCTGGAGTTCCTGCTGTCCCATGGGCAGTTGGGTGTACTGGGAGTCGACCAGGTCGCGCAGGGTGCTGACGGCGGTGTCCTGGCTCTGTTTGAGGATCGCGTTGCGGGCCTGCTGATAGGTGAGTGCGGCCGTGCTCACCGCGCAGATGGCGGCGACCAGCAGGAAGGCGGCGATCAGCCGGGTGCGCAGGCCCAGGGGGGCGAAGCGTCTCATGCGCGCCGCTTACAGCGGGCCGAAGCGGTAGCCGAAGCCGCGCACGGTCTGTATGTAGCGGGGGGCGCCGTCGGGGTTCTCGATCTTGTGGCGCAGGCGGCGTACGCAGGCGTCCACCAGCCGGGCGTCGGCGTGGTAGCTGTGCTCCCACACGTATTCGAGGAGCTGCTGGCGGGAGAAGACCTGCTCGGGCGAGGCCGACAGGTGCAGCAGGAGCTTGATCTCGCTGGGGGCCAGGGGCAGCCGCTCGCCGTTCCTGGCGACGGTGAGCCCGGCGCGGTCGACGGCCAGCTCGCCGTGGAACTCCACGTCGGGGCGGCCGCCGGCGGGCTCGGTGAGGCGGCGCAGCACGGCCTTGATGCGGGCCTCGATGACCTCGGTGCGGGCGGGTTTGACGATGTAGTCGTCGGCGCCGGCCTCCAGGCCGACGACTATGTCGAAGTCGTCCCCGCGTGCGGTGAGCATGATGATCGGCACCTGGCTGGTCTCGCGGATCCGGCGGCAGACCTGGACGCCGTTGATGCCGGGCAGCATGAGGTCGAGCAGGACGAGCTCGGGGTGGAAGCTCGCCATGAGTTCGAGTCCGGCCTCGCCGGTCTCGGCGGCGCTCACGTCGTGGCCCCTGCGGCGCAGGCCGAGACCCACGCCCTCCCTGATGGAAGGGTCGTCCTCGATCAGCAGTACGCGTGGCATCGGGTCAGTATTCCAGGGTCGTCGATCGGTCCCCTCCCGCTTTCGGCCGATATGTACGGCGGCGGCCGGCAGTGGGTCCGGCCGGGGACGGCGACTCCTAGCGCCTGTCCTGGCGACCGGTCTTGCGGCGTACGGAGTCCAGCAGGTCGGTGATCTCCGCGAGCCGCAGGGGGCGGGCGAGGAGTAGGACGACGAGGACGATCACCGTGGTTCCCACCGCGACCCCGGCGAAGTTCCCGAGCGGACCTTCGATGTTCCCGATCCGGTCGAGGGAACGCGCGGCCGCGTACCCGGCGGCGGCGGCCGGGGTGCAGGCGGCGAGAAGCCGCAGGTGGGTCCGTACGGCGGTGTTCTTGCGCTGGGTACGGGTCCCCGTGCGCGGCCCGAGCCGCCGGGACAGGACGTACGCGGTGACGGCCGCGCCCGCGGTGAAGGCGATCGAGCAGGCCGCGGCCATGCCGGTGACGGCCCAGCGCGACGGCAGCACCAGGTACGCCGCGACCGAGAGCCCGGCGTTGAGTGCGGCGATGGTGAGGTTGAGGAAGAAGGGGGTCCGGGTGTCGGAGAGGGCGTAGAAGCCGCGGGAGAGCACGTACTGCGCGGAGTAGGCGATCAGGCCGGGTGCGAAGGCCGCGAGCATGCCGGCCATGACGGCGACGTCGGCGGGACCGGTGCGCCCGTACTCGAAGACGCTGCCGATCACCCAGGGCGCGAGCGCGGCGAAGAGCGCGGCGGCCGGGACGACGAGGGCGGCGGTGGAGCGCAGCGCGTAGGAGACGTCCTTGCGCACGGCCGCGAGGTCACCGTCGGCGGCGGAGGAGCTCATCCGGGGCATGAGGGCGGTGACGAGGGAGACGGTGATGATGCCCTGCGGGACCATCCACAGCAGGTAGGCGTTGCTGTAGGCGGTGTATCCGGCGCCGCCGGCGAGGCCCTCGGCGACGGCGTGCGCCCCGGTGGCGGTGGAGAGCCGGGTGACGACCCAGTACGCGATCTGGTTGGTCAGGACGAGCAGGACGAGCCAGCCCGCGTTGCGCAGGGGGCGGGCCAGGCCGCTGCCCCGCCAGTCGAAGCGGGGGCGCCAGCGGAAGCGGGCGGCACGCAGCGAGGGGATCAGGCCGAGGGCCTGGACGACGATGCCGGCGGTGGTGCCGATGCCCAGCAGCCGGGTCTCGGAGGCGCTGAGGCCGTCGCCCGCGCCGTAGGAGAGGTACAGGAAGAGCCCGAACACGCCGATAACGACGAGGTTGTTGAGGACCGGGGTCCACATCATGGCGCCGAACCGGCCTCGGGCATTGAGCACTTGCCCGAGCAGGGTGAACAGCCCGTAGAAGAGGATCTGCGGGAGGCAGTAGCGGGCCAGGGCCACGGTCGTGGACTCCTGGCCGCCGCTGTAGCCGGTGTACGCCGCGACGATGAGCGGGGCGGCCAGTACGGCGGCGGTGGTGAGGACCAGCAGCGCGGCCGTGCAGACGGTGAGCAGCCGGTCGGTGTAGGCGGCGCCGCCGTCCTCGTGCTCCTTGGCGGCGCGGACCAGCTCGGGGACGAAGACCGCGTTGAGGGCGCCGCCGATGAGCAGGATGTACAGGATGTTCGGGACGGTGTTGGCGACCGCGTAGCCGTCGCCGAGCAGGGTGGTGCCCAGCGCGGCGACGATCACGGAGGAGCGGACGAAGCCGGTGGCGCGGGAGACGATCGAGCCGGCGGCCATGAGCGCGCCGCTGCGCAGCACCGAGGTCTTCTTCGGTGCCGCGCGGTCGGTGCCGGTCTCTGTCGCGGCCGGGGTGTCGGCCGTTCTGGGGTCTGCGAGGGTCACCGGCGGGCCATGTACGCCTGGAACGCCTTGTAGAGGGCCGTGTTGGCGTATCCGTCCATGGAGGTCTCCCACTCGCCGAGGGTTTCGACGACCTGTCCGCCGGTGCCGAGCTTCCAGCGCAGCAGCCCGAAGGAACGTTCGTCGGGGTCGAGGGTGGAGGGTACCCCGCGCATGTCGTATTCGTCCGCTCCGAGTGCATGTGCGTCACACATCATGCGCCACTGCAGGGCGTTACTGGGGCGGACCTCGCGGCGGTGGTCGGCGGAGGCGCCGGTCTGGTACCAGACCCGGCTGCCGGCCACGATCATGGTGTGCGCGGCGAGGATCTCGCCCTGGTGAACTCCCAGGTAGAGGCGCATGCGGCCGGGCTCTTCCGCGTTCAGGACCTCGTACTGCTGCTGGTAGTACGCCGGCGAGCGGCCGAGCCGGAAGCCGTCGCGCTCCTCGGTGATGCGCAGCAGCCCGTAGAACTCGGGCAGGTCGGCCGCGGTGCCGATGACCGTCTCGACCCCCGCCTTCGTGGCCTTGCGCACATTGCGCCGCCACTCCTGGTTCAGGCCCGACCACAGTTCGTCGAGGGTGCGCCCGGCGAGCGGTACGCGGAAGACGTGGCGGGGCTGCGCGTCGCCGTCGTCCTCGCCTCCACAGCGCTTCCAGCCGCGGGTGCGCAGCCGGTCGGCGAGCGCGGCGCCGACCGGGTCCACCTCGGTGGCGAGCACGTCGGAGATCTGCCGGCCCGGGCCGGTGCCCGCCTTGGCGGTGGCCGCGTCCCAGCGGCGGTAGGCGGGGGTGGGACCGATGCGCACGGCGAAAGCGCCGGAGGCCTTGAGGTGGTTCTTGAGGGGGGTCAGCCAGCGGTCGATGTCGGGGTCGGCCCAGTCCGCGACGGGCCCCTCGGGGAGGTAGGCGAAGTATTTGCGGGTCCCGGGGAATTGGCGATAGAGAACGAGACCGGCACCCTCTATTTCACCGCCGGGGTAGTGCCATCCGACCCTTTCGGAGCGCCAAAGGTCCTTTACGCTGCCCCAGGACGGGTACTGGAGGAAGCTGGCCCGGCCATGCCTGAAAAGGAATGCCTGATATTCCGGAACGGACAGCGGGCGCACGGTGAGCTCCCTGTCCCGGCTCCGGGTCTGGTGCTGCTGGGTGGGGGTCACGAGCAGTGCACACACGGCTGACCGGCCTTCCTGTACGTCCTGAGTACGTCCGAATCGGTGGATGTACAGGACTCTCACAGGCGCCCGTGACCGCCGTGTCCGGCGATTGTGACCGGACGATGACCGTATCGCTGCGGTCCATGTCACACAGGAATTCCTGAAGTTTTCCTGATCTCCCGCAACCTAGAGTCGTTCCGTTCGCATCTTCTTTTGCGGACGATCATTACTTCGGAGGGGTTTTCGTTGAGCCGCACACGCCGGGTCTTCTCTGTACGCAGCCGCACCGCAGTGGCGGCCGGCACCGCATTGCTGGCCGCTTCGCTGGCCGCCTGTGGTGGCGGTGGCGCCGCCGCGGGCGGCGGAGCCAAGGCGGAGTTGAAGGAGAAGCCGGCCATGGCGGTCTCGGTGAACCTCGCCGGCGGCCAGGTGAAGGCGGGGGCGCCGGTGACCGTGACGATCGCCGAGGGCAAGCTCGCGACGGTGAAGGTCACCGATGCCAAGGGCGGTGAGCTGGCCGGGCAGATATCCGCCGACGGGAAGACCTGGACCTCACAGGGCAACGCCCTGCCCTCGGCCGACTACAAGGTCGAGGCCCAGAACACGGACAGCCAGAGCGCCACGACGACGTTCAAGACCTCGGCTCCCGACAAGGTGAACAAGGTCTCGATCAACATCCCCAAGGGCAGCACCGTGGGCGTGGCCATGCCGGTCTCGATCGTCTTCGACAACCCGGTGAAGGACAAGGCCGCGGTCGAGAAGCAGTTGAAGGTCACCACCTCGAACGCCACCGAGGGCTCGTGGGGCTGGATCACGGACTACTCGGGCAAGGACCGCGTCGACTGGCGGCCCAAGGAGTACTGGAAGTCCGGCACCGACGTGAAGGTCCAGATGAACCTGAACGGGGTCGACTCCGGCCCCGGGGGCGGGATGTTCGTCAAGGACTACACCACCGAGTTCAAGATCGGTAAGGACCGCGAGGTGAAGGTGAACCTCGACACGAAGAAGGCGACGGTCACCGAGAACGGCGAAGTCGTCAACACCATTCCGATCTCGGCGGGCACGCCCGGCGGCAAGAAGGCCTCCTGGAACGGGAAGCTGGTGATGATGACGAAGGAGGGCACCATCCGGATGGACTCCCAGACGGTGGGCCTGGGCGACTCCTACGACAAGATGGTCGACTACTCGATCCGGCTGACCTGGTCGGGCATGTACGTGCACTCCGCACCGTGGAACACGGCCAACTTCGGCCGTGCCAACACCAGTTCGGGCTGCGTGGGGATGAGCGACGAGAACGCCAAGGCCTTCTTCGCGGCGGCCCAGGTGGGCGACCCGTTCGAGGTCGTGGGCCAGGGATCCAAGGGCAACCCGGACCTCGGCAACGGCTACGGCGAGTGGAACCTGAGCTGGGAGCAGTGGCAGGGCAAGAGCGCCGCGGCCGGAACCCCGCAGGTCGGCTGAGCGCGGCGGGGCCGCAGCCCCTCCCCTCATCCGCCCCTCCCCCCCTTCCGTGAAGTTGACCATCATTCAATCGTTACCGGCACGTAACTTACTCACGGGTTACTTCCGGTAAGCCCCTCCCGTTACCGTCGGGTCACTTTGACACCCCCGGCACACGCGAGGAGCGATCGATGGTCCGTACCGTCCGCACCACCAGCACCGCGACTGCCATGGCAGCCGTACTGGCAGCAGCCGCCCTGGGCCTGGCCCCCCATCAGGCCCAGGCGGCTCCCGCCCGTACGACCACCGCCGTCTCGGAAGCCTCCGCAGCCTCGTCGGCGATCACCTTCCACGACATCCCCGGCTCCGGCGGCATCACCCTCAAGGGCAACGTCTTCACCCCGGCGGGCGCCGGGGCCGGCGCGAAGTACCCGCTGATCGTGCTGCCGACCAGCTGGGGCATGCCCCAGATCGAATACATCGCCCAGGCCAAGAAGCTCGCCGACTCCGGTTACGTGGTGGTCAGTTACACCTCCCGCGGCTTCTGGCTCTCCGGCGGCGAGATCGAGACCGCCGGCCCGAAGGACATCGCGGACGTCTCCGCCGTCATCGACTGGGCGCTCGCCAACACCCCGGCCGACGCCGCTCACATCGGCACGGGCGGAGTCTCGTACGGCGCGGGCATCAGCCTGCTGGCCTCCGCGAGCGATCCGCGCATCAAGGCCGTGGTCGCGCTCAGCGGCTGGGCCGATCTCATCGAGTCCATCTACTCCGGCCGCACCCAGCACCTCCAGGCCGCCGCCCTGCTCGGCGGCGCCGGCTTCCTCACCGGGCGCCCCGGCCCCGAACTCCAGCAGATCCTCGGCGACTTCCTCGGCTCGAAGCTGGACCGGGAACCGCAGATGATCGAGTGGGGCAAGAAGCGCTCGGCCGCCGAGAAGGTGGACGCGATCAACGCCAACGGCGCGGCGATCATGCTCGGCAACGCCTGGGGCGACACCATCTTCCCGCCCAACCAGTACGCGAAGTTCTTCGAGAAGCTGACCGGTCCCAAGCGCCTGGAGTTCCGCCCCGGCGACCACGCCACCGCCGAGGCCACCGGGCTCCTCGGACTGCCCAACGACACCTGGACCAACGCCCACCGCTGGTTCGACCGCTACCTCAAGGGCACGGCCAACGGCGTCGACGCCGAGGCCCCCGTCCAGATCAAGCCCCGCAGCAACGGCGGGTACGAGGGTTACGCCGACTGGAAGTCGGTCGGCTCCGGCGGCGCCGAGAAGCTGCTGCTCTCCGACAGCGAGCACCTGTTCACCGGCATCGACTCCGGCGCCAACGGCGGGATCGTCATGCTCTCCAGCCTGCTCGACCAGATCGCCCAGGCTCCGCCCACCGCCTCCATCCCGCTGCTCCCCCGCGCCTTCGCCGCCGTCTGGCAGTCGCCGCGCTACGAGGAGGAGCGCCGCGTCCGCGGCACGGTCAGGCTGCACACCACCGTCACGCCCTCGAAGTCCGACGGCACCTTCGTCGCGTACCTCTACGACGTGGGCCCGCTCGGCATCGGGAAGCTGATCAGCAACGCCCCGTACACCTTCCACGGAAAGCCGGCCGGGCAGTCCTTCGGCGTGGACCTGGAGCTCTTCTCCACCGCCTACGACGTCCCGGCCGGGCACCGCCTCGCGGTCGTCGTCGACACCGTCGACGCGCTGTACATCGAGCACAACCCGACCGGCGGGCAGCTGACCTTCTCCTCGCCGCGCACCGATCCCTCGTACGTCTCGGTGCCGCTGCGCGAGCAGTGATCCGCGGCTGCTGCCGGGCCGGGTGTGGCTCTGGGGGGTACGCCCTCCGGGTCAGATCCGGCCCGGCAGCGCCGTTCCGGGGTCGGCCACGTCGATGTCGATGTCGACCGCCTTGGTCTTGGGGTTGCGCCGCTCGCGCCGGGCCACCCAGGTGGCGAACCAGGACAGGAGCATGCACATCCCGATGTAGATCGGCGAGATGATCATCACGACGGGGATGAAGGGCAGGTCGTAGTCGAGGTTGGAGGCGATCAGCTTGCCCGCGTGCAGGAACTCCTCGTAGGTGATCAGGTAGCCGAGCGAGGTGTCCTTGAGGGCGACCACGAGCTGGCTGATGATCGTGGGCAGCATCGCCCGGACCCCCTGCGGGGCCAGGACGTAGGTCATCACCTGGGTCTTGCGCATGCCCAGGGCGTACGCGGCCTCGCGCTGGCCCTTCTCCACCGAGTTGATGCCCGTCCGGAAGACCTCGGCCAGCACCGAGCCGTTGTACAGGGTCAGTCCGGCGACCAGCGCGGGCAGCGGCTGGACCTTGAGCGCCACGAAGATGAAGAAGATCATCACCAGCACCGGCATGGCCCGGAAGAACTCCACGCACAGCGTGCACAGCCAGCGCACCGGCCGGTGGACCGAGAGCCGGCCCGTCGCGAGCACCGCGCCGAGCAGGAGCGAGAGCACCGAGGCGTAGGCGAAGGCCTTGAGGGTGTTCCACAGGCCCTTGAGCAGCAGCTCCTGGATGCCCTTGTAGGTGAAGGGGCTCCACTTGGCGGCGGTGAACTGCTCCGTGTCGAAGAGCAGGTAGAGCAGCCAGCCGAGCAGCCCGAGGATGACGGCCGTCGAGGCGATCCCGTAGAAGAAGTGGCGGCGCTGGGCGCGCGGGCCCGGCAGGTCGTAGAGGGCGGTGGACTCCAGGTCACCGTGGAGCGCGTGCGCGGTCATCGGGCGACTCCGTAGCGCTTTTCGAGCACGTTGAACAGCGCGCTGATGGACAGGGTGATGATCAGGTAGCCCACCGCGATCCAGACGAAGGTCCAGATGATGCTGTAGCCCAGCTCGTTGAGGGTCTTGTACGTGCCCAGCAGCTCGGTGACGCTGAAGGCCCCGGCGATCGCCGAGTTCTTGGCGAGCGCGATGAGTGTGGAGCCGATGGGCGGGATCACTGACCGGAAGGCCTGCGGCAGTACGACCGTGCCCAGGGTCTGCCCGAAGGACATGCCCAGGCTGCGGGCCGCCTCGCCCTGGCCCTTGGGCACGGTGTTGATGCCGGAGCGCAGGACCTCGCAGATGAAGGCGGAGGTGTAGCAGCCCAGGGCCAGCACCGCGAAGAGCTGGAAGGGCAGGACCAGGCCGAAGCGCGGCAGGCCGAGCAGGACGGCGAAGAAGAGCAGGGTGAGCGGGGTGTTGCGCAGGATGGTCACCCAGACGGTGCCGAAGACCCGGAAGGAGCCGACGGGGGCGACGCGGAAGGAGGCC
This sequence comes from Streptomyces sp. NPDC059957, assembly GCF_042730015.1. NCBI lineage: Bacteria > Bacillati > Actinomycetota > Actinomycetes > Kitasatosporales > Streptomycetaceae > Streptomyces > Streptomyces sp. NPDC059957. The sequence continues at coordinate 91,505 of NZ_JBHWMB010000002.1, forward strand.
ATCAGGAAGCCGAGGACCAGGGCCAGGAGGGAGGCGTAGACCGTGAGTTCCACGGTGCCGAGGAAGCCCTTCCCGTAGAGCGAGAAGTTTTCGGTGAGTACGTCCATGGCGGTGCGCTCTCCCCTCAGCTCGCCGGGTAGCGGTCGATGGCGGGCGGCGCGGGCGCGGGCTGGCCGGAGAGGCCGAGCGTGGCCTCGTACGCCTTCTTCCAGTTGCCGTTCTTCTCGTTCGCGGCGAGGGCGTCGTCCAGTGCGAAGCGCAGCGCGTTGTCGGAGCGCGGCACGCCGATGCCGTACGGCTCCTCGGAGAAGGGCTTGCCGACCACCTTGAGCTCCTCGGGGACCTTGGCCGCGTAGCCGAGGAGGATGGAGTCGTCGGTGGAGACGGCGTCGACCTGGTAGGTCAGCAGGTTGTCCACGCAGACCGAGTACGTGTCGTAGGCGACGAGGACGGCACGCGGGAACTCCTTCTGGAGCCGCTGGTACGGGGTGGAGCCGGCGGCCGAGCAGACCTTCTTGCCGTCGAGGTCCTCGGGGCCCTTGATGTCCGTCTCCCCCTTCCGCACGAGCAGGGACTGGCCGGCCATGAAGTAGGGGCCGGCGAAGCCGACCTGCTTCTTGCGGTTGTCGTTGATCGTGTAGGTGCCCACGTAGTAGTCGATCTGGCCGTTCTGCAGGGCCGTCTCGCGGTTGGCGGAGGCGATGGTCTTGAACTCGATCGTCTTGGGGTCGAAGCCGAGCGAGGCCGACATCATCTTGGCGATCTCGATGTCGAAGCCGGAGTAGCGGCCGCTCGCGGGGTCCTTCTCCCCCATGTACGGCTGGTCCTCCTTGGCGCCGACCACCAGGTGGCCGCGCTTCTTGGCCTTCGTCCAGGTCGGGGAGTCGGGCAGCTGGAAGCCGGTGGCGACCTGGTAGACGGGCAGGTCCTCGGGCTGCGGTCCCTTGACCGGCGGGCTGCCGGACTTGCCGCAGCCGGCGAGGGCGCCCAGCAGGACGAGGGCGGCGGCGAGGGCGGGCAGGAGCCTGGCGCGCGGGGCCCTGGCCCGGGTGCGCGGGGCGTTCGTCGGAAGCTGTCTCATCGGGCCGCCCCTCAGTGCTTGAGGATCTTGGAGAGGAAGTCCTTGGCCCGGTCGCTCTCGGGGGCGGTGAAGAAGGCCTCCGGGGTCCGGTCCTCGACGATCTTCCCGTCGGCCATGAACACGACGCGGTTGGCGGCGGAGCGGGCGAAGCCCATCTCGTGGGTGACCACGACCATGGTCATGCCCTCCGCGGCGAGCTGCTGCATGACCTCCAGCACCTCGTTGATCATCTCCGGGTCGAGCGCGGAGGTGGGCTCGTCGAAGAGGAGGGCCTTGGGGTTCATGGCGAGGGCGCGGGCGATGGCCACGCGCTGCTGCTGGCCGCCGGAGAGCTGGGCGGGGAACTTCTCGGCCTGGTTCGCGAGGCCCACCCGCTCCAGCAGCTCGCGGGAGCGCTTGTCGGCCTCCTCCTTCTTGCGCTTCCTGACCTTGATCTGGGAGAGGGAGACGTTGGCGAGGACCGTCTTGTGCGCGAAGAGGTTGAAGGACTGGAAGACCATCCCCACGTCGGCGCGGAGCGCGGCGAGCTCCTTGCCCTCGGCAGGCAGCGGCTTGCCGTCGAGCGTGATCGTGCCCGACTCGATCGTCTCCAGTCGGTTGATCGCCCGGCACAGGGTCGATTTGCCGGAGCCGGAGGGGCCGATGACCACCACCACCTCCCCGCGGCCGACGGTGAGGTTGATGTCCTGGAGGACGTGCAGTTGTCCGAAGTGCTTGTTGACGTCCCGCAGCTCGATCAACGGATCGACGGCCATACGCTGCCCTGCCCACTTGTCGGTGTGTCGAGGTCAGCGCAAACTATCCAGCCGGGGAAGGGCACTTCACCGCGACACGCCTAAAAGCCGCATAAAGGCCCGCGAGGTCAGCCTTACGTGGCCCCGTCTCAGCCTTCCGAGGCCTCGGCGTAGGCCTGGCTGAGCTCGGGGGATCCCGTCATCGCCCAGGACACCCCCGACTCGACCACGTTCAGTTCGCGGCCCGAGGCCAGCCGGATCATCGGCTGGCCGTTGGGCCACACCTGCCAGGCGGCGCCGGGGACGGAGCGGATGATCACCGTCCCGAGGTAGAAGCCCGCGTCGTTGCCCAGCCACGGCGTGATCTCCGGATCCCGGCGCCAGCGCGGCATCAGCTGGTCGATCTTCTCCAACGAGCCCGGGCTCTCGTCGAGTTCGAACCCGGCCGAGCGCGCGTGGGCGCGCAGCATCTCGCATTCCGCGAACATCTCGTTGATGCCCTCGGGATCGTCCGCGAGGGCCGCGGCGAGTCCCGCACCCGGTTCCGCTTCGTGTCGATTGATCCAGTTGGCCAGGAAAGGGATGTTCATGGAGCCAGCCTGACACCCGGATCCCGGCCGGGCGACTGGGCGCGCGCGGACTGTGACAGATCGGGGAGGGCTAGGCGCCCCCTAGACCTCCAGGTCGACGACGACCGGCGCGTGGTCGGAGGCGCCCTTGCCCTTGCGCTCCTCGCGGTCCACGTAGGAGTCGGTGACGGCCTTGGCGAAGGCCTCGTTCCCGTAGACCAGGTCGATGCGCATGCCCCTGTTCTTCGGGAAGGCCAGCATCCGGTAGTCCCAGAAGGTGTACGGCCGGTCGTACTTGAGCGCGCGCGGGAAGACGTCGGAGAGCCCGGCCGCCCGCAGCTGCTCCAGGGCGGCCCGCTCGGCCGGGGTGACGTGGGTGAGGCCCTCGAAGACCGCCGGGTCGTAGACGTCCTCGTCGGTCGGGGCGACATTGAAGTCACCGAGCACCGCGAACGGGCGCTCCCCCGCCGCGTCTTCCGCGATGGCGGTGGACAGGGCCCGGAACCAGTCCAGCTTGTAGCCGTAGTGGTCGTGCTCGACCTCGCGCCCGTTGGGCACGTACACCGACCAGACGCGCACCCCGCCGCAGGTGGCGGAGATCGCGCGGGGCTCCTGGACCCCCTCGTAGTCGGGCCCGCCGGGCAGCCCGACGACCACGTCCTCCAGGCCCACCTTGGAGAGCAGGGCCACGCCGTTCCACCGGCCGGTGGCGTTGACCGCCGACTCGTAGCCCAGGGCGCGCAGCTCCTCGTACGGGAACTGCTCCGCGGAGCACTTGGTCTCCTGGATGCACACGACATCGGCGGCGGAGCTCTCCAGCCAGGCCAGCAGGCGCGGCAGCCGGGCGGTGATCGAGTTGACGTTGAACGTGGCGATACGCATGCCGTCCAACCTACCGCCCGGCACCGACAGTCAAAGGTCGGCCGTGTCCCCGGCGGTGAGTCGGGTGTGCGGGGAGCCGCCGAGGGCGTTCAGGGCGGAGTCGTAGACCGGTCGGGCGAGGTCCGCGAGGTAGGCGTCGTGGATGTCGATGGCCACGCGCGGCTTGACCGCGCGGACGTAGTCAACGACCTCGGAGATCTTGTTCCACGGGGCGTGCACCGGGAGCATCAGCGTGTCCACGGGGGCGTCCGGCACGGTCAGCGCGTCGCCGGGGTGGAAGAGCGAGCCGTCGACCAGGTAGCCGACGTTGGTGACCCGCGGAATGTCCGGATGGATCACGGCGTGCAGCTCGCCGTGCACCTGCACGTCGAAGCCGGCCGCGGTGAAGGTGTCCCCGTGGCCCACGGTGTGGACGCGGCCCGGATAGGCGGGGGCCAGCTTCTCCGCGACGCTGCGCAGGGTCCACAGCCCCGCCGCCGGGTTCGCGTCGAGGGCGGCGCGCAGCCGGCCCTCCTCGAAGTGGTCGGGGTGCTCGTGGGTGACGAGCAGGGCGTCGGCGCCGAGTCCGGCGTCCGCTTCGCTGAAGGCGCCCGGGTCGATGACGAGCACGAGCCCGTCCTTCTCCAGCTGGACGCAGGAGTGCAGCCGCTTGGTGAGCTTCATGATCGAAGGCTAGCGGGGGTGAGCGCGGGGGGCGGCGGGAAGGCGGAGCCGGCCGGATTCGAACCGGCGTCCTCGCGATGTTGGAGACCGCGCGCGACGACCTCTGCGCTACGGCTCCGCCCCGGGCAGCACTCTATCCACGAGGCAGACGGGAGTTCGACGGCAGGCCCTAGGGCACGGTCGTGGAGACCACGTACACCTTGGCGACGCGGGGGTCCGACAGGTCGACGGTGATGTCCCGGGTGGGCCGCGGGTCCTCCGCTTCGAGGGTGGTCCCGAGCCACTTGATGTCGGGCGTCCAGGTCCAGCCGGCGACCGAGGTGTCGTGCTCGGAGATCGCCGACCCGGGGGTCAGCTCCTTGCGGCTGGTGCCGACGGAGGACAGGAAGGCGTCCAGGTCGCCCGGGACCACGGCGAACTGCGCGTACAGCCGGCTGGTGCGCCAGTTGTTGGTCTCCAGGAATCCGACGCGCCAGGCCTTCGGCGGGATCGGCACCTCGTAGATGCTGCGCTGCACCTTGGACGGCCAGCCGGGGCGCACCGTGTCGGCGCCGACCTTGGCGGCCTTGTCTCGGCCGCTCTGGCGGCTCTGCTGGGCGGACACCGCGAGGTAGCCCGCCGGGACGCCGACCAGGAGCAGGATGATGATCGCGGTGATCCAGCGGCGCCGCACCACGTGCTTGCGGTCCTCGACGGGCATCGGCGCGGCGGGCCGCTCGTCGGGGGACGGGGCCTGGCGGGGCAGGGAGGGCGGGGTCACTGCTGTTCCTGGTCCTCGGGGCCGGTGGCGGAGTCGCGCCGGCCGAACTGCGCGTAGCGCTCGTACCGCTCGACGCGCCGGCGCGTGGCGCGGCGGAAGCGGCGGGCGACGAGACGGGAGAGGTCGGCGGCGCCGACCATGCCTGCTTCGGGGCCGAGCTGGGCCTTGGCGATGCGGGCCTCGGGGCGGTAGCCGCGGCCGGTGAGGTGGCGGCGGAAGGCGTCGCGGGCGGGGCCGATCAGCAGGTCGTCGGCGGCGCTGACGCCGCCCCCGATGACGAAGCAGGAGGGGTCGAGGGCGGCCGCGAGGTTGGCGATGCCGACGCCGAGCCACTGGCCGATGTCCTGGAGCAGTTCGACGCACATGGCGTCGCCCTCGCGGGCCAGCTCGGTGATGAGCGGCCCGGTGATCTCCGAGACGTTGCCGCCGACGCGGGCGATCAGGTTGTGCGCGACCGGGGAGTCGGCGGCGGCCAGCTCGCGGGCCTCGCGGACCAGGGCGTTGCCGGAGCTGTACTGCTCCCAGCAGCCGCGGTTGCCGCAGGGGCAGCGGTGGCCCCCGGGGACCACCTGCATGTGGCCGAACTCGCCGGCGACCCCGTAGCGGCCGCGCTTGACCTGGCCGCCTTCGAGGATCGCCCCGCCGATCCCGGTGCCCAGGGTGATCATGACGAGGTGGTCCTCGCCGCGGCCGGCGCCGAAGCGCCACTCGGCCCAGGCGGCGGTGTTGGCATCGTTGTCCACCATGACCGGGACCGCGAGCCGGGACTGGAGCGCGTCGCGCAGCGGTTCGTCGCGCCAGGCCAGGTGCGGGGCGAAGAGCACGCGGGAGCGGTCGGCGTCGACCCAGCCGGCGGCGCCGATGCCCACGGCGTGCACGTCGTGCCGGTCGGAGAGGTCGAGGACCAGCTCGACGATGGTGTCCTCGACCACCTTGGGGCTCTTGGACTTGTCCGGGGTCTCGGTCCGGATCTTCTCCAGGATGACCCCGTCCGCGTCCACGACCCCGGCCATCACCTTGGTGCCGCCGATGTCGATGCCGACGGTCGGAACGCGCGGTGCGGTCAGGTGCGAGCGGCGCTCACGGGTCCCGATGGTCCGCAGGACGGTGCCTCGCGCCGCCCCCCGGTGGGCGAGCGTGAAGTCCCGGTACGTGCTCATCGAGTCGTGTCGTCCCTCATGGTGCGGCGGGGCCCGGAGTGGGGCCGGATGCCGGGTCGGATGGAGTGGCCGGTGGGGAGGCGGATGCGCTGTCAGGACCTGATTCTGCCACTCGCTCCAGTTCGTGGCTCAGTTCGTCGAGCTCCGAGCCGCCCGCCATCTGCCGCGTGAGCTCGTCCAGGGTGATCGAGTCGCGGGTGTGGCTGCCCGCCATGGTGCCGCGTTTGAGCAGCACGAACCGGTCTCCGACCAGGTGGGCGTGGTGGGGATTGTGTGTGATCAGGACCACGCCGAGGCCCGCGTCACGGGCCGCGGCCACGTACTTGAGGACCACCCCGGACTGCTTGACGCCGAGGGCGGCCGTGGGCTCGTCGAGTACGAGGACCTTCGCGCCGAAGTGGACGGCGCGGGCGATGGCCACGCACTGCCGCTCGCCGCCGGACAGGGTGCCGATGGGCTGGTCCACGTCCCGCAGGTCGATGCCCATGCGCAGCAGCTCGGCGCGGGTGGTCCGGCGCATGAGGTCCACGTCGAGGCGGCGGAAGGGGCCGCGGCCCTTGGTCGGCTCGGAGCCGAGGAAGAAGTTGCGCCAGACGGGCATGAGCGGGACCACGGCGAGGTCCTGGTAGACGGTGGCGATGCCGTGGTCGAGGGCGGCGCGCGGGTTGGCGAGCACGGTCTCCTCGCCCTCGATCTCGAAGGTGCCGGCGTCGTGCCGGTGCAACCCCGCGATGATCTTGATGAGAGTGGACTTGCCGGCGCCGTTGTCGCCGAGGACGCAGGTGATCTCGCCGGCCGAGACCTCCAGGGAGACGTCCTGGAGGGCGCGGATGTTGCCGTAGTACTTGCTGACCTCGGTCAGCTTCACCAGAGCCGGTGCGGTCTCGGACATCACTTCGCCTCCGCCCGCTTGCGGACCCATGCGTTGAGCAGCGTGGCCAGCAGCAGCATCGCGCCGAGGAAGAACTTGAACCAGTCCGGGTTCCACTGGGCGTACACGATGCCGTTGCTGGTCATGCCGAAGATGAAGGCGCCCACGGCGGAGCCGATGGCCGAGCCGTATCCGCCGGTCATCAGACAGCCGCCGATGACGGCCGCGATGATGTACAGGAACTCGTTGCCGACGCCCTCGCCCGACTGGACCACGTCGAACGAGAAGAGGATGTGCTGCCCGGAGATCCAGGCGCACAGCGCGACGCCCATGTACAGGCCGATACGGGTCTTCACGACCGGCACGCCGGTCGCGCGGGCCGCGTCCGCCCCGCCGCCGACGGCGAAGATCCAGTTCCCGGCGCGGGTGCGCAGCAGGATCCAGGTGGCCACGGCGACCAGGACCAGCCACCACAGGATGGTGACCTTGAGGGTGACCGAGCCGAAGGTCCACTGCGAGGCGAAGAGCGCGCGGGCGGAGGAGAAGCCCTCCATGTCGGCGATGGTCTTGGTGGAGACCGAGCCGCTGATCAGCTTGGTGAAGCCGAGGTTCAGGCCGGTCAGCATCAGGAAGGTGCCGAGCGTGATGATGAAGCTGGGCAGTTTCGTGCGGGTCAGCATGAACCCGTTGAAGAACCCGATCCCCAGGGTGACCAGCAGCGATACGAGGACGCCCACCCAGACGTTGGCGGTCATCTGGTAGCTGAACATCGAGCTGAGCAGCGCCGACGAGGTGACCATGACCCCGGCGGACAGGTCGAACTCTCCGCCGATCATGAGCAGGGCCACCGGGACGGCCATGATGCCGATGGTGGAGGCCGAGTACAGGATCGTGCTCAGGCTGGAGGCCCGCAGGAAGCTGTCGGCGGCGAAGGAGAAGAAGACGAAGACGGCCGCCGCGCCGACCACCGCGCCGAGCTCGGGCCGGCCGAGCAGGCGGCGCAGCAGCGAGGTGGGCGCGAGCCGCTCGTCGCGCGGGGCGGGAGCCGGGGCGGGGGCCTTGGTGGTGGTGCTCATCGGCTGCCCCGGTTGATGAACTTCTCCAGGGTGGCCGCCTCGGCCCCCGTGACGATCTGGGGTCCGGTGAGCACCGGCCGGCCGCCGCCGAGCACGTCGGCGTTGTAGCGGTAGAGCCAGAGCAGGTCGACGGCCTCGTAGCCCTGGAGGTAGGGCTGCTGGTCGACGGCGAATCCGAGGGCGCCGGACTTCAGGTCGCGGGCGACGGAGGCGTTGAGGTCGAAGGTGTCGACCTCGGCCTTGCTGCCCGCCGCGTCCTTGGCCTTGACGGCCGTGGGGGCGAAGGGCGCGCCGAGGGTGACGATCGCGTCGACGGAGGGGTCGGCCTGGAGCTTGGCCTGGAGGGCGGCCTGGACGGACGGCATGTTGGTGCCCTCGACGTACAGGTTCTCCAGGGTCCCGCCGGACTCGCCGAAGGTCTTCTTCGCTCCGGCGCAGCGCTGCTCGTGGCCCACGTTGCCCTGCTCGTGCAGGACGCAGACGGCCTTCTTGCGGCCTCGCTTGCCCAGCTCGGTGCCGACCGCCTCGCCGGCGATCTCCTCGTCCTGGCCGATGTGGGTGAGCGCCCCGTACTCGGCGGACTGGGCGGATCCGGAGTTGACCGTGATCACCGGGATGCCGGCCTTGACGGCCTTGGCGAGGACGTCCTTGAGGGCCTCGGGCTTGGCCAGGGAGACGATCAGCCCGTCCACCTTCTGGTCGATCGCGTTCTGGACGAACTGGGCCTGCTGCTGCGCCTGATCGTCGTGGGCGTAGACGAAGTTGATGTTGTCCTTCGCCGCGGCCTCCTTGGCGCCCTTCTGCACGATGTCCCAGAAGGTGTCGCCGTCTCCCGCGTGGGTCACCATCGCGAAGGTCCAGCGCGGAGTGGAAACGGCGGGCCGGCCCGCCGCCTCGGCCTTCGCGCGGTCCTCGGCGCGCTTGCCGCCCGTGCTGCTGCAGCCCACGAGGGAGGCACCCAGTACCGCCGCGAGCACCGCGCCCACGAGGCGTACCCCTGTCCGAACCCTAGCCACGTCTGCCCGTGCCTTTCGTTTGTCGCCCCGTACCGGTTTCTTCGAGTCGCAGCCGCCCAGTATCCGTCACAGTGCACCATGCAAGGTCATCGGGGCCATTGCGGACCGTGCCGGACACAGCGGGACAGATTGACAGCTCCCCCGGACGGGGTCACGTTGAGTGCATGCGCATCGGGCTCATCGGCACGGGCCGGATCGGTTCCTTCCACGCGTCGGCACTGGCCCGCCAGGCGGACGCGAGCTCGCTCCTGCTCGCCGACGCCGACCCCGCGCGGGCGGCGCGCCTCGCCGACCGGCTCGGGGCCACCGCCGCGCCCACCGTCGAGCAGATCTTCACCTGGGGCGTGGACGCGCTGGTGGTGTCCTGCGCCACCGAGGGGCACGCGGACCTCGTCGTACGGGCGGTCCGCGGCGGGCTGCCGGTGTTCTGCGAGAAGCCGGTCGCCCCCGACCTGGAGCGCACCCTGGCGGTGCTGCGCGAGGTGGCCTCGGCCGGCGGGGTGCTCCAGATCGGCTTCATGCGCCGCTTCGACGCGGGCTACACGACAGCGCGCGAGCTGGTCCGCTCCGGAGCCCTGGGCCGGCTGCACACCGTACGGACCACGACCGCGGATCCCTCGCCGCCGGGCGCCGAGTACCTGCGGACCTCGGGCGGGCTGTACCGGGACTGCCTGGTGCACGACTTCGACATGGTCCGCTGGGTGACCGGGCACGAGGTGAGCGAGGTGTACGCGACGGGGTCGGACGCGGGACCGCCGCGGTTCCGGGAGGCGGGTGACATCGACACGGCTTCCGCCGTCCTCACCCTGGACGACGGGACGCTGGTCTCCAGTACCGGTACGCGGTGCAACGGCGCCGGGTACGACGTACGGATGGAGCTGGCCGGGGAGCTGGACCAGGTCTCCACCGGGCTGGACGACCGTACGCCGATCGCCTCGACCGAACCGCAGGGACCGCCCCCGGCGACCAAGCCCTGGCCCGGGTTCCTGGAACGCTTCGCTCCCGCCTACGAGGCCGAGCTGGCGGCCTTCGTCCGGCTGGTGCGGGGCGAGGGCCCCAATCCGTGCGACGGCGTCGAGGCGCTCGCCGCGTTCCGCGTGGCGGAGGCCTGCGAGCTCTCGCGGCGGGAGCGGCGCCGGGTCGCACTGGCGGAGCTCCCGGACCTCTGAGGACCGCGAGCAGCTCCCCTGAGTGCGTAAACCGCCCGTCCCGTCCACGCCGGCTACCAGGACACCGGGTGCCGGGTCGTCCCGCGGATCAGGGTCCCCGGCGCCCATTCGAGGACGGCCGGCTCCTCCCGGAGGTCCGGGAAGCGTTCCACCAGGGACCGGATCGCGATCCGGCCCTCCAGTCGGCCGAGCGGGGCGGCGACGCAGTGGTGGATGCCGTGTCCGAAGGCGATGTGCCCGCCGCGGCAGGTGCGATGGATGTCGAAGGTGTCCGGGCGGTCGAAGCGGGCGGGGTCCCGGTCGGCGGCGGCCAGGCAGACGAGCACGCCGGAGCCGGCTTCGATGAAGGTGCCGCCGATCTCCAGGTCCGTGGCGGCGAAGCGGAACGTGGCCGTCTCCACCGGGCCGTCGTAGCGCAGGATCTCCTCGACGGCGCCGTCGATCAGTCCGCCGGGGTCGGCGCGCAGGGCGGCGAGCTGGTCGGGGTGGGTCAGGAGCGCCCGCATGCCGTTGGAGACCAGGTGCACGGTGGTCTCGTGCCCGCCGACCATCATCAGGACTGCCATGGCGATCAGTTCCTGGCGGGAGAGCCGGTCTCCACCGTCCCCCCGGCTGGTCACCCAGTCGCTGAGCAGGTCCTCGCCCGGATCGGCGATCTTGGCGTCGACGAGACCGGCCGTGTAGGCGGTCATGGCGCGCACGGCCGCGTTCTCGGACTCCACCCCGGTGGGCGAGACCATCTCGGTGATCCAGCCGTGGAAGGCGTCGCGGTCGGCCTCCCCGACCCCGAGGAGTTCGCAGATCACGGTCATGGGCAGCGGCTGGGCGAAGGCCTCGACCAGGTCGGCGCGGCGCTCGGGGAGGGCCTCCATCGCGTCGAGGAGCCCGTCGACGATCTCCTGGATGCGCGGGCGCAGCGTCTCGATCCGACCGGGTGCGAAGGAGCGGGACACCAGCCGGCGCAGCCGGGTGTGGTCCGGCGGGTCGGCGCGCATCATGTTGGCGCTGGCCTCGGTCTGCTCCCGGTCGGCGTAGAGCCCGGAGGTCAGCCAGTTCTTGGACACCGCGGGGTGCGTGAGGGCCTGGCGGGCCTCCTGGTGACCGACGATCAGCCAGACCTCCTGGCCGTCGGCCGCCTTCACGCGGTGGACGGGCCCCTCCGCACGCAGGCGCGCGTAGTGGGGGTACGGGTTCTCGTTGAAGTCTTCGGCGATCGTACTGAGGTCCAGGACCGGCATGTGGCCACCCTAGACCGGGAGTTGATCTACTCCGGGGCGGGTTTCGGCCATTTGCTCAGCCAGCCGCGCGCCGCCCCCAGGCGGTACCCGCGAGTACGAGCGCGACCCCCGCGAAACCGGCCGCGCCGAGCTGCTCGCCGCCGATGGCGATGCCCGCCGCCGCGGCCCACAGGGGTTCGGTGCCGAGCAGCAGGCTGACGCGGGAGGGCGAGGTGCGGCGGACGGCCCACATCTGCACGAAGAAGGCGAACAGGGTGCAGAAGACGGAGAGGAAGGCGAGCCCGGCCCACTCGGCCGGACCGAAGTCGGCGGCGGCCGCCCAGGGGCTCGCGCCGGTGCCGGGCAGCAGGGCCAGTACGGCGAACACGGCGACCGCGGTCCCGAGCTGGACGGTCGTCAGGGAGAGCGAGTCCGCCTCCTGCACGGCCTTGATCCGGGCCATGAGCAGGACGTGCACCGTCCGCGCGAGCGCGGCGCCGAGGATGAGGAGGTCGCCGAGGCTCGGGGTGGTGAAGCCCGCGCCCTGGGTGAGCAGGACGACTCCGCAGACGGAGACGGCCGCGGCGCCGAGGAAGGCGGGCGAGGGGGCTTCGCGGCGGACGGCCGACTCGGCGAGCGGGGTGAAGATCATGGTCAGGCTGATGATGAGCCCGGCGTTGGTGGCGGAGGTGTGGACGACCCCGTAGGTCTCCAGCAGGAAGATTCCGCCGAGTACGAGCCCCAGCGCTCCGGCGCCGCGCAGTTGGGCGGGGGTGAGCGCGCGCAGCCGTCGCCGGCCGGCGACGGCCAGGACGGGCAGGACCAGCGCGAAGCGCAGGACGAGCACCGCGATCACGGTGTGCGTGGTGGTGACGCCCTTGGCGGCGAGGTAGCTGCCGCCCCAGACGACGGCGACCAGCAGCACCGGCAGATCGGCGAGCCAGGCCCTGCGGGGCGAGGCGACGGGAGCGGGGCTGGGGGCGGCGATGGTGGACACCGGTTCTCCAACGGCAGAAGGCAGGTGGAGACTTCGGCGGCTCGCACGGGGGAAGGGCCCAAACTACCGGAGCACGATCGGCCGGTCGAGCCTTTTGATCCCGGGGCGCCGCCGCCCGCCCGCGGGCCCGCGGACCCGTAGACCCGCAGGCCAGGGCCCGTTTCAGGCAAAGGTGCCGAACGCGGCGCGCCCCTTCGGCCGGTAGGTGTGGATGGCCGTGCCCGCCGAGGTGGAGCGGGAGTCCTTCAGCTCGAAGGCCGTCGGCAGCCCGCCCGTCGGGAACAGCCGCCGTCCGCCGCCCAGGAAGACCGGGAAGACCAGCAGGTTCAGCTCGTCCACCAGGTCCCGTGCCAGCAGCCACTGCGCGAGCGCGCCGCTGCCGTGGACTTGCAGCTCCCCCTCGGTCGCGTCCTTGACCCGTACGACCTCGCTCTGCAGCTGCTCCCCGTCGATCACGGCGGCGGGGCCCCAGGCCGGCTCTTTGAGCGTGGTCGAGGCCACGTATTTGGGCAGCCGGTTGAGCCTGCTCGCGACCGGGTCGGCGGGGTCGTCGTGCAGCGGCCAGTACGCGGCGAAGATCTCGTAGGTCCGGCGCCCGAGCAGGAAGGCCCCGGCCCGGTCGAAGACCTCGGTGACGAACTCCCCCATGCCCTCGTCGGCGAAGGGCACGAGCCACCCGCCGTACGAGAACCCGCCGCTGGTGTCCTCCTCCGGCCCGCCGGGGGCCTGCATCACACCGTCGAGGGTCAGGAAGGTGGTGAGGGTCAGCTTGCCCATGGCTCTGCGCTCCTTGGCTCCGGTACGCCGACGCATCCGGTACGCCGGCTGTCACGGGTTCAGACTCCCGGGCCGTCCGGAACTCATCGGTCCGGCGCGCCCGGACGCCATGTCCGTTTCCTGTCGGAGCTCAGGCCGTCAGGCACGTCAGGGCAGCCAGCGGCCGTCCTTCATCAGGTCGCGTCCGGCGATCTCGTTCACCTCGCGCCAGGCCTGGATCCACACGGGCGTGACCCGGAAGTACGGATAGGGCGTCTTGAGGCTGCTCGGGTCGAAGCCGGAGTGCGCCGCGAAGGCCTCGATCTCGCCGGGCGCGAGCTCCGACGCCTCCAGCCGGGTCACGGAGCCCTCCACGAGGACCACGTCGCGGGTCGTGCCGAAGGCGAGGCGTGCACGGCCGCTCGCCGCGAGGTTGCGTCCGGTGGGCAGGGTGCGCCCGGTCGAGAGCAGGAAGCCCTCGCCGTCCCACCGGAAGGAAAGGGGCACGAGGCAGGCGACGCCCTCGGCGTCCGCGGTGGCGACCCAGACGTCGATGTCGCTCTCGAACCGGGCCAGCGCGTCCTTGCGCCGCTGCTCCGTCGTGCGTGGCGTGCTCTGCGCCATCGTGGCCCCCTGAGTGATCGCTGTAGCGGCAGGCTAACCGGCCGCACGTCCCGCCGGGGCGCGGACCCCGCGGAGGCATCAAGTCCGCCGGGGCCGAAGGCCGCTGGACACAAAGCCCGCAGGGGCGCGCCGTCGAAACGGTGCGCCCCTGCGGGGTGTTCGGGCATGCCCCGGGAGTGTCGGCTCCCGGGGCGGTCACGAGGGTGGCGTCAGCCGCCCAGCTCCTGGTGACGGGCGGTGTGCGCGGCGGTGCCGGCCTCCGTCAGCGCGCCGAAGAGGCGCAGGCGGGAGAAGCCGCCGTCCGGGAAGATGTCGATGCGCACGTGCGTGCCGACCGCCGGGGCGTCGAGCACGAAGCGGTGGTTGGTGTCGGGCTGCAGGCGGGTGCGGGGCAGGAACTCGGTCCACTCGCCCTCCTCGCCCGTCTTGATCGACAGCGAGGCCCAGCCGGCCGAGTTGCCCTTGAGGTACGCGGTGTCGATCTCGACGGCGCGGATCTCGGACTCGGCGACGAGCTGGTAGCGGATCCAGTCGTTGCCGTTGTCGCGGCGGCGGGCGGTCTCCCAGCCGTCGTCCATCTTGCGGGAGCGGCCCGGGTTGATGGTGTTGGTCGGCGGGGAGTAGAAGCGGTTGGAGGCGTCCTGGACGGAGCCGCCGTTCTCCAGGGCCACCACGTCGAAGGAGCCGAGCGCCGCGAGCCACTTGGGGTCGGGCACGACCTCGCCGTAGACGCGCAGGCGGGCGATGCCGCCGTCGGGGTGCTGGTTGACGCGCAGGTGCGTGAAGCGCTGCTCGGCGTCGATCTCGAAACCGTTGGCCGCGTGGCCGCCGACGGTGGTGCGGGCGACGATGGTCGTCCACTTGATGTCGTCGCCCTGGAGCTCCGCCGGGGTCGGCGCGAGGGCGCCTTCCCAGTTGGTGGCCTCGACCGAGACGGCCTGCGGCATGTTGCCGCGGAAGTGGGCGGTGTCCACGACGATGCCGCGGATGACGCCGGGGGCGCCCAGGCGGACGAGCGCCCAGTCGTGGTCCTCGGCGGTCGGCCAGGGCTGGGTGGCGGAGATGCCGCGGCGGCGGCGGGTCTCCCAGCCGTCCATGACCTTGCCCTTGTGGCCGAAGTCCTCGGGGTCGAAGTGCGCGGCCTCGGAGATCAGCAGGTTCTCGCGCTGGGCGAAGAACTCGTCGTTGGCCTCGATGACACCGGCGCCGAGCTCACGGGCGGCGAGGTTCGCGTACTGGGTGAACGGGAAGTCCGCGCTGCGGTAGTCCGCGTACGGGTCGCCGCCTCCGTACGGGTTCGCGTTGCCGGTGAAGGATTCAATCGCCACTGTCAGTTCTGCCTTTCAAGGAGTCGGCCGGTGGGCTCGGACGGGGTGCCGTGGTCGGCGATCTGCGTGCCGCGCAGCCAGGTGGACTTCACGACGCCGTGCAGGGTCTTGCCCGCGTACGCCGTGACCTGGTTGCGGTGGTGCAGTTCCGCGGGGTCCACGGTGAAGGTCTCTTCGGGGGCCAGGACGGCGAAGTCGGCGTCGCGGCCGGCCTCGATCGCGCCCTTGCTCGCCAGACCGGCGAGGGCGGCCGGGGCGGCGGACATCCAGCGGACGACGTCCTCGAGGCTGCGGCCGCGCTTCTTGGCCTCGGTCCAGATGGCCGGCAGGCCGAGCTGGAGGGAGGAGATGCCGCCCCACGCGGTGGCGAAGTCGCCGGTCTTGAGGTCCGCGGTGGAGGGCGAGTGGTCGGAGACGATGCAGTCGATCGTGCCGTCGGCGAGCGCGTCCCACAGGACGTCCTGGTTGGCGGACTCGCGGATGGGCGGGCAGCACTTGAACTCGGTGGCGCCGTCCGGGACTTCCTCGGCCGTGAGGGTGAGGAAGTGCGGGCAGGACTCGACGGTGATCTGCACGCCCTCGGCCTTGGCCGCGGCGATCAGCGGCAGCGCGGAGGCGGAGGACAGGTGCAGGACGTGGACGCGCGCGTTCAGTCGCTTCGCCTGGTCGATCAGGTTCTGGATCGCGGTGTTCTCGGCGTCCTGGGGGCGGGAGGCCAGGAAGTCGGCGTACTTGGGGCCCGCGTTCTGCGGCGCGGACTCCAGGTGGTGCGGGTCCTCCGCGTGCACGATCAGCAGGCCGCCGAAGCCGGTGATCTCGGCGAGCGAGGCGGCCAGCTGCTCCTGGTCGAGGAGGGGGAACTCGTCGACGCCGGAGGGCGACAGGAAGCACTTGAAGCCGAAGACGCCGGCGTCGTGCAGCGGGCGCAGGTCCTTGACGTTGTCCGGCAGCGCACCGCCCCAGAAGCCGACGTCCACGTGCGCCTTGGCCCGGGCGACGTCCTGCTTGACCACCAGGTTGGCGGTCGTGGTGGTCGGCGGCAGGGAGTTCAGGGGCATGTCGAGGATGGTGGTGATGCCACCGGCCGCGGCGGCGCGGGTGGCCGTCCAGAAGCCTTCCCACTCCGTGCGACCGGGGTCGTTCACATGGACGTGGGTGTCGACCAGTCCGGGGAGGAGCACGTCGTCGCCGAAGTCCTCCAGCCGGGCACCGGCCGGTACGTCGGCCTCGTACGGCAGCACGGCCGCGATCTTCCCGCCGGCGACGGCCACCGAAGCGGCACGCGTCCCCTCGGGGGTGATGACGCGCGTCGAGCGCAGTACCAGTTCCACAGCCAGGTCGGACACCGGAACCTCCCCATCTACTTCCACAGAGCGAAATTCAACGTTCTGTTGACGGAGTCTTCACGTCGATCCGGAACCAGTCAAGAGCGCCCGGACGGACCACTGACGGCGGCGTATCGCAATTGGAGGTTTCCACAGGATGGAATTAAGATTTCGCTATGCAGAATGTAGCTACCGCCACCGGGAACCGGACGGGCGACTTCCCGAGGACGTCCACCACCAGGACAAACCGCCTCTGACCGGCGGGGACGGCATTGCCCCGGCTCTAGGGCCGACGCAGACCGACCGGTAGGCTGCTTGCTTGCCTGCCAGCACCGAAAGGACCGCGCCCGTGCCGACGTCCAGCGCCAGCACCACCGACGCCTCCACCAAGCCCACCGCCAGCGGTGGCGTCCAGTCCCTTGAGCGCGCCTTCGATCTGCTCGAACGCATGGCCGATGCCGGGGGCGAAGTCGGCCTCAGCGAGCTCTCCGCCGCCAGCGGCCTGCCGCTGCCCACCATCCATCGCCTCATGCGCACCCTCGTGGCGTGCGGCTACGTCCGGCAGCAGCCCAACCGACGTTACTCCCTCGGACCCCGGCTGATCCGCCTCGGCGAGTCCGCGTCGCGTCTGCTGGGCACCTGGGCCCGCCCCTACCTGGCACGCCTGGTGGAGGAGACCGGCGAGACCGCGAACATGGCCCTGCTCGACGGGGACGAGATCGTCTACGTCGCGCAGGTGCCGTCCAAGCACTCCATGCGCATGTTCACCGAGGTCGGCCGCCGCGTGCTGCCGCACTCCACCGGCGTGGGCAAGGCGCTGCTCGCCTACACCCCCGCGGACGAGGTACGGGCCCTGCTCTCGCGCACCGGGATGCCGGCCGCGACCGAGAAGACCATCACCACGCCCGAGGGCTTCCTGGAGGCCCTGGAGGTCGTCCGGCGGGTGGGCTACGCGGTCGACGACAACGAGCAGGAAATAGGAGTCCGCTGCCTGGCGGTCTCCGTGCCGAACTCGCCGACCGCCGCCGCGATCTCCATCTCCGGCCCGGCCGGCCGGGTGACCGAGGCCGTGGCCGAGTCCTTCGTGCCGATCCTCCAGGGCGTCGCGGCCGAGCTGTCGGTGGCCCTGCAGAGCCAGAACCCGGCGTAGCCGACCTCCGTACGCGGACCCCGTACGCGGACCCCGTACGCGGACCCCGTACGCGGACCCCGTACGCGGACCCCGTACGGGAAAGGCCCCGGCCCCCTTCGAAGGGGGCCGGGGCCTTTCCCGTACGCCCTACGCCGCCGGGGCGGACCGCGCACCCTGCGTCAGACGGCCGTCGGTCATCGTCGCCGTGGCGTCCATCCGCTCCAGGTGCGCGTGGTCGTGGGTGACCAGGACGGTGGCGGTGGAGCGCTCCCGGGTGAGGGTGACCAGCAGGTCCAGGATCGCGGCGCCGCGCTCGTGGTCGAGGGCGCTGGTGGGCTCGTCCACGAGGAGCACGGCGGGGTCGTTCATCAGGGCGCGGGCGATGTTGATCCGCTGGCGCTGCCCTCCGGAGAGCTGGTGCGGCCGCTTGTCGGCCTTGTCGGCCAGTCCCACCGCGTCCAGCAGCTCCAGGGCCCGCCGCCGCAGGGCGCGCGCGGGCCGGCCGGAGAGGTGGGCCATGACCTGGAGCTGTTCGGCGGCGGTGAGCGAGGCCAGCAGGTTCGGCTGCTGGAAGACGATGCCGATCTTCTCCCGGCGCAGCGCCGACTTCTCGCCCGCACCGAGCGCCGAGGTGTCCTGCCCGGCCACGACCACCCGTCCCGAGTCGGGCGTGACGAGGGTGGCGGCGACCGCCAGCAGACTGGACTTCCCGGATCCGGAGGGGCCGACCACCGCCGTCAGGGTGCCGGCCGGCACCTCCAGGCCGACCGCGTCCAGCGCGGTGAGGCGGCCGTCGCCGTCCGGGTAGGTGAGCGTGACGTCGTGCACGAGCAGGGTCATCGGGCGCTCCCGAGAGCGGTCAGGGGGTCTACGGCGGTGATCCGCCGGATGGACAGGGCGGCGCCCAGCGCGCCGAGCGCGATCATGACGGCGGCCGGGACCAGCACGGTGGCGGCGTCGAGCACGAAGGGCACGTCACCGCCGCTGATCAGCGCTCCGAAGCCGGCCGCGAGCGCGGTGCCCGCACCGGTGCCGAGCGCCAGCATCACCACGGCCTGGCCGAGGGCGTCCTTGAGCAGGTACGGGGTGGAGGCACCCAGTGCCTTCAGCACGGCGATGTCCCCGCTGCGCTGGATGGTCCACACGGTGAAGAAGGCCCCTATGACCAGGGCCGAGATGGCGAGGAGGAACCCGCGCATCAGCTGGAGCGAGCCGTTCTCGGAGGTGTAGGAGCCGATCGCGCTCAGTGCCCCGTCGATGGTCTGGGCCCGGGTGCCGGTGGCCTCGTCCCCGGCCGCCCAGTCGACGCCGGAGCCGTCCAGGGCGACGACGGTGGCGAGGGTGTCGATGGAGGTCCCGGGGTTCCCGACGCGCTGCCAGTCGTTGAGGTCCATCCAGACGACCGGGGTGTGGCTGTAGGCGGCGGTGCCGGAGACCGCGGCGACGGTCAGCTCGACCTGGCCGATCCTGAGCCTGCCCCCGGCGGCCAGCCCGCCGAGCTCCTTGGCGGCCTTCTCCGTGAGGACCACCCGGCCCTGGGTGAGCCCGCTGCCCCGGGGCGCGAGGGGGCCCGCCGGATCCACGCCGAAGACGGACACGCCGGCCGTGCGCTCACCCGAGACGACGTTGGTGGTGCGGATGCCCAGCGGCTGCGCCGAGGTGACCCCCGGCTGTTCCCGCCAGGCCAGCCAGGCCTTCTCGGGCACCTGGGAGTTGGTGAAGGAGACCTTCTGGTCCCCGGTGGGCGCGGCGAACGCGAGGCGGGTGGTGGCGGGCAGGCCGGTGATGGCCGAGATGTTCTCCCGGGCCAGGCCCGCGGTGAGCCCGGACAACAGGCCGACCAGCAGCGTGATCAGCAGCACCACCGAGCCCATCAGGGCGAAGCGGCCCTTCGCGAACCGTAGATCTCTCCATGCGACGAACATGTTCCCCACCTTGGTCTTCCGCGTGGACACAAGGCATCGCGCCACAGTAGAGATCCTCGTATCGAAGGACGCACCCAGACATCAATCCTTTGGTTGACCGGCGCCCCCGGACCCGGACTTACGCTGGTCAGGCCATGACTGCTCCCTTCCCGCCCCCCGCGGCCGCCCTCCCCCCGCCCCCCGCGCCCGGTGCCCCCGGAGCCCGCGCCCTCACCCCCGTCTCCCGCGTCCTGCGGCTGTGCCTGCACGCGCTGCTCTTCGGCCTGCTCGCCCTCGCCGCCGGCCGGGCCGTCGCCGACTCCGCGCCGCGCGCGGGCTGGGTCGTCGCGGCCTGCGCGGTGCTGGCCGCCGTGTACCTCGCGGGCGTACGGACCCCCGCGGTGCACAGCTCGGCGCGCGCCGGGGCGGTGTGGCTGGCCGCCCTGGGCGCGGCCTGGGCGGCGCTGCTCGCGGTCTCCCCCGAAGGGCTGTGGATCGCCTTCCCGCTGTACTTCCTGGAGCTGCACCTGCTGCGGCTGCGGTGGGGCGTGACCGCCGTCGCGGTGACGGCGGCGGCCGCGATCGGCGGCTTCCTCGCGCACAGCGGCGCGGTGACCCCGGGAGCCTTCCTGGGGCCGCTGCTGGGCGGGGCCGTGGCGGTGGCGACCGTACTGGGCTACCAGGCGCTGTACCGGGAGAGCGAGCGGCGCCGCGAGCTGATCGAGGAGCTCATCACCACCCGGGCCGAGCTGGCCGCGGCCGAGCGGAGCGCCGGGATCCTGGCGGAGCGGGAGCGCCTGGCCAGGGAGATCCACGACACCCTGGCGCAGGGCCTGTCCTCCATCCAGCTCCTCCTGCGGGCCGCCGAGCGCAGCCTGCCCGGGGACTCGGCGGCCCTCGCGCACATCGGCCGGGCCCGGGAGGCCGCCCAGGACAACCTCGCCGAGGCACGTCGCTTCGTACGGGCCCTCACGCCTCCGGACCTGGAGCACGGGACGCTGCCGGCCGCGCTGGAACGATTGTGCTCGGGGGCGCCGGGCCCCCGGGTCCGCTTCTCCCTGAGCGGCACCGCCCGCCCCCTCCCCACGCCCTACGAGGTGGCGCTGCTGCGGATCGCGCAGTCGGCGCTGGCCAATGTGGTGCGGCACGCGGGGGCGGGGCGCGCCGAGATCACCCTGACCTTCATGGACTCCTCGGTGACCCTGGACATCGTCGACGACGGCAAGGGCTTCGACCCCTCCTCGGCCTCCTCCACCCCCTCCGACGGGGGCGGCTTCGGCCTGCCGGCGATGCGCTCGCGGGCCGAAACCCTCAGCGGCCTGTTCACGGTCGAATCCGCCCCGGGCCAGGGCACCGCCGTGGCCGTCACCCTTCCCCTGCCCGCGGAGGCCCTGTCATGACGATCCGGCTGCTCCTCGCCGACGACCATCCGGTGGTCCGGGCCGGGCTGCGCGCGGTGCTGGACACCGAGCCGGACTTCGAGGTGGTGGCGGAGGCCGCCACGGCGGAACGCGCGGTGGAGCTGGCCGGCTCCGCCGGGGTCGACGTGGTCCTGATGGACCTGCAGTTCGGCCCCGGCGGCGGCATGCACGGCTCGGCGGCCACGGCCCTGATCACGGCCGGGTCCCCGTCCCCCCGGGTGCTGGTCCTGACCACGTACGACACGGACGCGGACATCCTGGCGGCGGTGGAGGCGGGCGCCTCGGGCTACCTCCTCAAGGACGCCCCGCCGGAGGAACTGGCGGCGGCGGTCCGCACCGCGGCGGCCGGCCAGTCCGCGCTGGCCCCGGCGGTGGCGCTGCGCCTGATGGACCGCATGCGGACCCCGGCGGAGGCCCTGACCAAGCGCGAGCTGGAGGTCCTCCAGCTGGTCGCGGACGGCCTGTCGAACCAGCAGATCTCCAAACAGCTCTTCCTCAGCCAGGCCACCGTCAAGTCCCACCTGGTCCACATCTACGCGAAACTGGGCGTCGACTCCCGCACCTCGGCAGTGGCCACGGCAGCCACCCGCCGCCTGATCCGCACGCCCTGACCGCACCGGGGCTCGGTGGGCCGGGGCCGTGCCCGGGGGATATCCCCCGGGCGCCTCCACCGGCCCCCCGGCGGGTGCCCACGGCGCGGAATCGACAGCATTCGAGGTGTCGCAGGCCGCAGGCGACCCGCACCGCCTACACCCTCTGGCTCACCGCCGTCGCCGCAGGCGCCTTCGAAACCGTCCTGGCGATCGGCAGGATGACCGCTGACGGCACCGGCTCCCCCGGAGAGATCGGCGTCGGCCTCGCCATCCGCCTCGGCGTCTTCGCCGCCGCCGTCCTCATCGCCCGCCGCATGCGCGACGGCGCCCGCTGGGCCCGGATCACCCTCGGCCTCGGCCTCGGCGTCCTCGGCACGGCCTCCATGGTGCTCCAGCCGCTCGGCTCCCTCCTGGACGGCGGCTCGATCGTCGCGGCGGCCCAACAGGCCGGCGCCCTCGACTGGGCCTTCGGCTCCAGCCGGGCCGTCCACGTCGGCGCGGTGCTCACGGCGGTGCTCCTGATGTTCCTCCCGGCGTCGAACGCCTGGTTCCACCGGACGGCGTCGCACCCGAAGCCACTGCGCCGGCCGGCGGCGTAGGCCTACGCCACCCAGTACGGCCGCTCCACCGCCGAAGGCAGGGGGACGCCCCCGTGGAAGGCCTCCGCCAGTCTGCGTACGCCCTCGTCCAGCCGGTCCGCCGTCAGGGTGTACGGGATCCTCAGCCGGTGCTCGAAGGTTCCGGGGTCCACCCCGAACCGTGCGCCCCGACCGATGTTGACGCCGGCCGCCGCCGCCCGGTCCGCGAGTGCGGAGCTGACCGGTTCGCCCAGGTCCACCCAGAGCGAGAGCCCGCCCGGCGCCACCTGCCAGGTCCACTCCGGCGTGTGCCGCTCCAGCGAGGCGATCAGCGCCGCCCGCTGCCCGCGCAGCCGCTCCAGCCGGCCGGGCAGCGTCCGCTCCAGCCCCTCCAGCAGCGGCAGCGCCACCAGCTGGTCCAGGACCGAGCCGGTCATGTCGGCCGCCACCCGTACCGCCGTCAGCTCCGTGATCATCTTGGCCGTGGCCCGGATCCACCCGACCCGCAGCCCGCCCCAGTGCGTCTTGCTCAGCGAGCCGATGGTCATCACGTGATCGGCTCCACCGGCCCCGCCCGGCGCCAGCGAGGCCAGCGGGGCGGGCGCCGGCACGTCGAGCGCGATGTCGGCGATGGTCTCGTCGACCACCAGCCAGGTCCCGGTCCGCCGGGTCGCCGCCAGCAGCCGCAGCCGCTGCTCCTCCGGCATGAGCGCACCCGTCGGGTTGTGGAAGTCGGGGATCACGTACGCGAGCCTCGGCACGGTCTGGCGCAGCGCGGACTCGGCGATCTCCATGTCCCAGCCCGCGTCGGAGACGGCGATCGACCCGGTGCGCAGCCGCGCGTGGCGCAGGGCGTCCAGGGCGTTGGCGTAGGTCGGGTTCTCGGTCATCACCCGGTCCCCGGGCCGGCACAGCAGGCTCACCACCAGGGCGAACGCCTGCTGCGCACCCGCTGTGACGAGGATCTGCTCCGGGCGGGTCGCCAGTCCCCGCCGGGTGAACCGCTCGGCGATGGCGGTCCGCAGGTCGGGCAGCCCGAAGGGGTGGTAGCCGGGGCTGCGGGCGAAGGCCGGGAGTCTGGGCGCGGCCCAGGCCACCGCGTCGGTGAGGCTGTCCTCGGGGGCGCCCATGGCGGCGATGGCGAGGTCGATGCCGGGATCGCCGTCGGCGCTGTAGCCGCCGGCGCCGACGATGGCGTGTGCGCCGACCGGGCGGTGGCCTTCGGGGAGCTCGGTCCAGGTCCCGGAACCGCGGCGGCTGCGGACGTAGCCGCTCTCGCGCAGGAGGTCGTAGGCGCCGGTGACGGTGGCCCGGCTGGCGCCGACCGCCTCGGCGAGCTCGCGTTCGGCGGGCAGGCGCACGTGCAGGGCGATCCGGCCGTCGAGGATCAGGGTGCGGACGGCGTCGGCCAGGGCCCGGTAGCCGGGGCGGGCCAGTACCTCCGCCGGGAGGAGGGCCGCGAGCTGGCGGCTGCCGATCATCCTGTCCGCCGTCTGGACCACTCGCCCGTTTGCCATGCCAACCTCCCCTGATTGGCTCTGCCTGCCAGGCCAATCAAGGTCCAGACTCGCTGCATTGGCCGCTGATTGGCAAGGAGATGCCGCAATGTTGACGAGGCTGACCGACCGTGACGAACGGGCCCTGCTCGCCGCCGCCGAGAACCGGATCGCCCGGCCCCTGCGCGCGGGGGCGGCACTGGCCGCCGTACGACGCCTCCTGCGGCGCGAGCGAGAATCGGTGACATGTCACGCCACACAAGCCACCACAGCACACCAGCGGCAGCCGACCGCTCCGCTCCCCCGGTGATCGCCGGCCTGCTCCTGGCGGCCGGCGGCGGCCGGCGCCTGGGCGGCCGCCCGAAGGCCCTGCTGACCTACCGGGGCCGGCCGCTGGTGGAGAACGCCGTACGGGTCCTGCGCGAGGCGGGCTGCGGCCCGCTGCACGTGGTGCTCGGCGCCTCCGCGGCCGAGGTGCGCGAGCGCGCAGACCTGAGCGGCTGCGTGGTGACCGACAACCCGGACTGGGCCGAGGGCATGGGTTCCTCCCTGCGGGTCGGCCTCGCCTCGCTGGCCGGTACGGGCGCGGGCGCGGCCCTGGTTTCCCTGGTGGACCAGCCGGGCATCGGCCCGGAGGCGGTGGCCCGGGTCCGGGCCGCCTACCGTTCCCCGGCGAGCCTGGTGGCGGCGGCGTACGACGGCGAGCGCGGGCACCCGGTGCTCTTCGGGGCGGACCGCTGGCCGGACATCGTGGCGACGGCCACGGGCGACAAGGGCGCGCGGGTGCACCTCGCGGCGCACGTGGCGGAACTCACGCTGGTCGAGTGCGGTGACATCGCGGAGGCCTTCGACATCGACACCCCTCCCGACCTGGCACGACTCTCCTGAGCGGGCTGTGACCACGGTGGCACTGAGGGCCACCGGGAAGCGGCCAGGAAGCGGAATCTGTCGACTCAGAGAATCTCGACATCAACAAACCATTGAACTTCCACCATGAGGAAATTACTATCCACTGGTCAGAAGCGCCCTGAACCCCCAGACGGCGCCCGCGACCGTATCCCGGAACTCTCCACACCCGACGGCACTGCGTGCCGTCCAGCGCGAGCATTCCCCGCGGCCGCCAGGCACCGCCGCTGAAGGAGTGACAGATATGTCCGCACCAGCGCCGTCATCGCTGGCCATCGTCGACGCCGAGCCCCTGCCCCGGCAGGACGAGGTCCTCACCGAAGCGGCTCTCGCCTTTGTGGCCGAGCTCCACCGGCGGTTCGCCCCCCGTCGTGCCGAGCTCCTCGCCCGCCGCTCCGTGCGCCGCGCCGAGATCGCCCGTACTTCCACGCTCGACTTCCTCCCGGACACCGCACAGGTCCGCGAGGGCGACTGGAAGGTGGCGCCGGCCCCGGCCGCGCTGAACGACCGCCGTGTGGAGATCACCGGTCCCACCGACCGCAAGATGACCATCAACGCCCTGAACTCGGGCGCCAAGGTCTGGCTCGCCGACTTCGAGGACGCCTCGGCTCCCACCTGGGAGAACGTGGTCCTCGGCCAGCTCAACCTGATCGACGCCTACGAGCGCCGCATCGACTTCACCGACGCCCGCACGGGCAAGGCGTACGCCCTCAAGCCCGCCGAGGAGCTCGCCACCGTCGTGATGCGCCCCCGCGGCTGGCACCTGGAGGAGCGCCACCTGCAGTTCGAGGGCGGCCCGGCCTCCGGCTCGCTCGTGGACTTCGGCCTGTACTTCTTCCACAACGCCAAGCGCCTGATCGAGCTCGGCAAGGGCCCGTACTTCTACCTGCCGAAGACCGAGTCCCACCTGGAGGCGCGCCTCTGGAACGAGATCTTCGTCTTCTCCCAGGACTACGTCGGCATCCCGCAGGGCACCGTCCGCGCGACCGTCCTGATCGAGACGATCACGGCCGCCTACGAGATGGACGAGATCCTCTTCGAGCTGCGCGACCACGCGGCGGGCCTGAACGCCGGCCGCTGGGACTACCTCTTCTCCATCGTCAAGAACTTCCGTGACGGCGGCGAGAAGTTCGTCCTGCCGGACCGCAACGCGGTGACGATGACGGCGCCCTTCATGCGGGCGTACACCGAACTCCTCGTCAAGACCTGCCACAAGCGCGGCGCGCACGCCATCGGCGGCATGGCGGCCTTCATCCCGTCCCGCAAGGACGCCGAGGTCAACAAGGTCGCCTTCGAGAAGGTCAAGGCCGACAAGGACCGCGAGGCCGGCGACGGCTTCGACGGCTCCTGGGTCGCCCACCCCGACCTGGTCCCGATCGCGATGGCCTCCTTCGACGCCGTCCTGGGCGAGAAGCCCAACCAGAAGGACCGCCTCCGCGAGGACGTCTCCGTCGCCGCGGGCGAGCTCATCGCGATCGACTCCCTCGACGCGAAGCCCACGTACGACGGCCTGCGCAACGCCGTCCAGGTCGGCATCCGCTACATCGAGGCGTGGCTGCGCGGCCTCGGCGCCGTCGGCATCTTCGGTCTGATGGAGGACGCCGCCACCGCCGAGATCTCGCGCTCGCAGATCTGGCAGTGGATCAACGCCGGCGTGGTCTTCGAGAACGGCAAGCTCGCCACCGCCGACCTGGCCCGCGAGGTCGCGGCCGCCGAACTCGCCGCGATCCGCGCCGAGGTCGGCGAGGAGGCCTTCACCTCCGGCAAGTGGCAGCAGGCCCACGACCTCCTCCTCCAGGTCTCCCTGGACGCGGACTACGCGGACTTCCTGACCCTCCCCGCGTACGACCAGCTCATCGGCTGACACCCCGTCTTCGGCTGAAACGCACAGCAGCCGAAACATCCACGACAGCGCCCCCGAAGCCTTCCGGCTCCGGGGGCGCTGTCGCGTGCGCTACGCCGCCGGTGCCGCCAGCCGAAGCCCCACGCCGATCGCCGCCAAGTCCCTCTCGTAGACGCCGTGTCGACGGGCGCACCGGGCCAGGTCCCGGTCGTGGCGGAACGCGCCGCCCCGGGTGACGTGCGGATCGAACGCCCAGTCTTCGACGCTCGGCACCTTGGTGGGAGCGCCCGGGTAAGGGGCGTAAAGGGTGGAGGTCCACTCGTCTGCGTTCCCCGCCATGTCCAGCACACCGAACGGGCCGGCGCCCTCCGGGAACGAGCCGACCGGCATCGTGGTGCCGATCCCGAGGTCCACCAGATTGGCCAGGCCGGTGCGGTACTGCGCGCCCCAGGGGAACTCCCGGCCGTCATCACCACGAGCGGCGCGCTCCCACTCGTCCTCCGTGGGCAACCTCACCTCTTCGCCGTCGAGCTGTTCCCCGAGCCACCTGCAGTAAGCCGTCGCCGCGTCCCAGGTGACCCCGACGACCGGGTGGTCCGCCGGCGACTGCGGAATCGGTCTGCCGGTGGCCGCCGCGAAGAACGTCCACTGGCCGACCGTGACCTGGGTGCGGGCGATCCGAAATGCCGGAACGAGGATCTCCGCCCGCGGGGCCTCCTTTTCGTACCACTCCACCGGCACACCGGTATCGGCATAGCGCAGCGCCACCTCTGGAACCTCATCGATCGGCGTACCCCGACGCAGCGACCCGGCCGGAATCTCGACCCAGTCCACCTGCTCCACCCGCATGGTCTCTCCTCCCCTCGACTCGATCGAACCGCTTCCATGATCACGCCGATGGGTGGGGCGAGCCTCGGCCGTTGGGCCCACCTAGGGTGCGACCTTCGAACCAGGACCTGTCGACGGATCCATACCGAGTCGAACGACCGGTCGGTTGTTACTTGTTCGTAACTTGCTTGTACCTAGCGGTAACAACGCGCGGGGTGGGACCTTTCCGATTGCCACCGGCCGGAGGTAACCCCCACTTACCCAGCCATGCGACGGAGTTGTTCCTGGCTCCCGCATGGCCGACCGCAGGAGTTCCGCAGTGATCGGATTCCGCAACGACAGCATGAACCGGGCCCGTCGGGTGCGACGACTGGCCGGGATCGGGACGGCGGCGGCGCTCGGCGCCGGGGCCCTGGTCGCCGGAGGGGCCGGGACGGCCGTGGCCGGGCCGGGGAACGGACCCACCGCCGTGGTGTCCCTCGGCGACAGCTACATCTCCGGCGAGGCCGGACGCTGGAAGGGCAACAGCCTCACCAACAGCGGGAACCGGACCGGGACCGACCGGGCCTGGCTGAGCGGCAGCAGCTACGACCCCGGCAAGGTCTACGGGGCCACCGCCGGCGGCTGCCACCGCTCGGACTCAGCCGAGGTCAAGAGCGCCGGCCCCATCGCCGATGTCGCGATCAACCTGGCCTGCTCCGGGGCGGTCTCGCAGAACGTGTTCCGCGCCTCCAACGGAGGCGTCGCCTTCAAGGGCGAGGCCCCGCAGGCCGATCAGCTCGCCGCCGTGGCCGCGACCAACGACGTCAAGGTCATCGCGCTGTCCATCGGCGGCAACGACCTCGGCTTCGCCGACATCATCAAGGAGTGCGCGTACGACTTCGTGCTCTGGAACTCCTACTGCTACGACGATCAGCAGTGGGACGTGGACCAGAAGATCGACGGGGTCATGGCCAACGTCGGCAAGTCCGTCGACGAGGTGCGGGCCGTGATGCGCGGCGCCGGGTACGCGGACTCCTCGTACCGGATCGTGCTGCAGTCCTACCCGTCGCCGATCCCGCGCGGCGCGGAGAACCGGTACACCCAGAGCGACTGGAGCCGGCTCAACACCGGCGGGTGCCCCTTCTGGAACAGGGACTCCGACTGGGCGCGCGACTCCCTCGTGCCGCAGATCGCCGGGCGGCTCAAGGCGGTCGCCGCGGCCAAGGGCGCGCAGTTCCTGGACCTGAAGGACATGATGCAGGGGCGCGAGGTGTGCGCGAAGGCGAGCAAGCAGGTGACCACCGCGGCGCCGGCCTCGGCGAAGACCAGCGAGTGGGCTCGCTGGATCGACAGCAGCGAGACGCAGGGACTGGTCCAGGAGTCCATGCACCCGAACTACTTCGGCCAGCTCGCGGCCGGGCGCTGCCTGGCCCTGGCCGTGGCCCAGCCGGCGGGCAGCGGCTTCGGCTGCAAGAACACCGCCGGGGCCGACCAGAGCGGGATGTACCTGACCCCGGCGCCCTAGTTCCGCCGCTCGACAGCCCCGTAGCTCCAGGGCTTCAGAGCTCCGTAGCACCGTAGTAGTGATCCGCCGCGGCCCGGCCCTTCCGGCCTCGCCGCGGCGGATTGCGGTACTACGCGGACTCGTTGAGGACGGACAGGATGTTGCCCGCCGGGTCCTTGAACCAGGCGATGGACGGCATTCCGGGTTCGGTGGGGCGGACGATGCCCCTGTCGTCGGCGTCGAATCCTTCGTAGCGCTCGAGGCGGACGCCTCGGGCGACGAGTTCGTCGACCGCCTTGTCGATGTCGTCGACGGTGAAATTGAGGATCGTGAAGGTCGCGGGCTCGTGGTTCTCCTTCGGATAGACCAGTACCTGCGTGCCGCCCGCGAGGTGCAGCCGCAGGATCGTCATGGCCTCTTCCTCGGTGACCCGGAGCCCGAGCGTGCCGCCGTAGAACTCCTTCGCCTTCCCGAGGTCGTCGACCGAGAAGCCGCTGTAGGCCTCGCTCTCCGCAAACATGACCACTCCCTCGATCCGTCGCGCGCGCCCCTGCTCCCATGTTCCTCCTGGGCCCTGCGGTCGTCGACCGGGAAATCGGGTGATCGTCGCGGCCCCGGAGTGGCATGCTCGCGCCCATGACAGTCCGTAGTGCGCGTCCCGGTCTCTACATCTCCGTCGACGTCGAGGCCGACGGGCCCATCCCCGGTCCGTATTCGATGATCAGCTTCGGGGCCGCCGTGGCGGGGCGGCAGGACGGGGCCTCGTATACGGCCGCCGATCCGGAACAGGACACCTTCTACCGGGAGTTGCGCCCGATCAGCGAGGCGTACGTACCGGAGGCGCTCGCCGTCAGCGGACTGGACCGGGACCGGCTGCTCCGCGAAGGGGCCGAACCGGCCGTCGCCATGGCGGAGTTCCGCGCATGGGTGCGGGAGGTCTCAGCGGGGGCCCAGCCGGTGATGTGCGCCTATCCGGCCTCCTTCGACTGGACCTTCCTCTACTGGTACTTGATGAGCTTCGGCGGCGACAGCCCCTTCGGGCACTCGGGCTGCCTGGACATGAAGACCCTCTACGCGGCCAAGGCGCGGGTGCCGCTGCGCGCCGCCGTCAAAGGGCGGATGCCGAAGGAACTGCTTTCCCGCCGGCCGCACACCCATCACGCGCTGGACGACGCGGTCGAGCAGGCCGAGCTGATGAGCAACCTGATGGCGTGGGTGCCTCCCGTCCGCTCCCCTCTGGTCACGCACCTCGCCTGGGGCCGCATGGAGGTGGAGGGGCTCCCGGCCGGGAAGGACTTCGTGCTGTACCCGGGTGGCGGTCGCGCCTGGGACTGGGGCGTGCACGGCACCCGGCACGAGCCGGGCATCCAGCCCGCCGACGTGACCGGACTCCTGGACCGGGGGTGCACGGTGGCCGTCCTCAGCCGCGGGATGGAACTGCGGCTCGCCGCCATGCCGCAGACGCTGCGACTGCTCCGGGACTCCGGGGTGGAGGTGCACGTCGAGGAGACGACCGCCGCCGTCGCGCTCTACAACCGGCTGGCCGCGACCGAGCGTGTCGGCGGGCTCTTCCACTCGACCTGCTGAGCGGGGGCGGGGCTTCCGGCTCGGCCCGCCCGCTCAACCCGGCTGCTCAGTGCGCCAGTTCCGGCAGCAGTTCGCGCAGTGGTGTCCGGGCGCCGGAGGTGTAGGCCGCGCGGAAGGCCTGCGGGGTGAGGCGGGTGCGGACCGTGTGCTGGACGCGGGGGGCCCCGCCCGCGCGCGGGCGGGTGCGGGAGACGGCGCCGAGGAGGCGGGCGGCTTCGGCGTAGCGGCCCTCGTCCGCCTCCAGCTCGGCGAGGAGTTCCACCGAGAAGGCCTGCCCGAGCGTGTCGTCCAGCGCGAACTGGGTCCGCAGCGCACCGAGCAGTTCGCTGCGGGCTGCCGCCGGCCGGCCCTCGTGACGCTGGACCAGGGCGTGGGCGCAGCTCACCCAGGAGCGGGCCCACAGGTCTGCCGGCCCGTCCGCCGGGCCGCCCGGCGGGCCGCCCTCGACGGAGACCGAGGCCGGGTCCGTACGGGCGGCCGCCAGGGTCTGCGCGGCCCGCAGGGCCTCCCGGCCGGGGCCGAACCCGGGATCCGCCGGGAGGAGTTCCAGACCCTCCCGGTACTCCGCCGCGGCCTCCTCGTACCGGTCCTCCCACAGTGCGATGGTGCCGCGCAGGTGCGCGAGGTACGCCAGACAGGCGTCCTCCCCCTCGTGCACGGCCTCGGTCCACGCCTCCACCAGCAGGGGGTCGGCGCCGTCGGCGTCCCCGAAGGCGGCGACCAGCCACGCCGCGAGCCACAGCGCCCGCGCGGGCCGGGGCGCGGGGTGCACGGCCAGGGCGCGCTCCACGTGCTTGCGCCCCTCCGCCGCCATCCCGCACGCGGTCCACAGGAACCACAGGGACACCGCGATCTCCAGGGCGGCGCCCGGCCCTCCGGCGGCGAGCGGGTTCATCGCCGCGCGCAGCTCGGGGAGTTCCCGCAGGGCGAGGGCGCGCGCTTCCCGCTGCGCGCCGGCGCGCCACAGTTGCGCGGCCCGCTCAGCCACCACCCGGCAGCGCTCGCGGTGGCGCCGGGCCGTCGTCGCGCCGTCGCCGGCGGGTCCGTGCGCGAGCCGCCGGGCCGCGTACGCCCGTACGGACAGCGGCAGTCGGTAGCGGCCCGGCCCGGCGTCCGCGAGCAGGCCGGGAGCCAGCCGGAGCAGTGCCTCCACGGCAGTGTCCGGGGTGAGCGCCCCGAAGCCGCACACCTCGGCGACGGCCGCCCTGTCGAAGGAGCCCACGAAGACGGAGAGCCGCTCCCAGAGCAGCCGTTCGGGGGGCGAGGCGAGGCGCAGCGAGCGTTCGGCGTCGACCCGGGTGCTGCGGCCGGCGCCGCCGGCGAGGAAGCCCAGCGGGTCGGAGCCGAGTCTGCGGAGCGCCTGCGCGGGCGCGTACTGGTGCGAGCGCCCCGCCGCGAGCTCCAGCGCCCCGGGGATCCCGTCGAGCGCCCGGCACAGCGCGGCCACGGCGCCCGCGTTGCGGTCGTTCAGCTCGAAGAAGGGGTCGGCGCCGCGCGCCCGCTCCTCGAAGAGCCGTACGGCCGCGTAGCCGGCGACATCGGCCACCGGGAACCGCCGGGTCGGGTCGGGTCCGGCCTGCCCCGGCAAGGCCGACGGCGCCGCGGGCAGAGGCTGCGCGGAGGGCTCGGTCGGCACCGACAGCGGCGGTACGGCGAGCACCGCTTCCCCGGCGAGCCGCAGTCGCCGCTGCGACGTGGCCAGAATGCGCAGCCCCGGCAGGCGCCGCAGCAGCTCGGCGGCGAGCCCCGCTCCGGCCTCCCCGAGCTGTTCGCAGCCGTCGAGGACGAGCAGTGCCTCACGCCCCGCGAGGCGCTCCGCGAGCTCTGCTCCGAGACGGTCCCAGCACTGCTCGGGCAGGGTCCCGAGCTCCACCCAGACGGCGTCCAGGCCGTCCCTGTCGCCCAGGGCGCGGACGGTGCGCACGGCGAGCCGGGTCTTGCCGATGCCGGCCGGTCCGGTGAGCGTGACCAGGCGCTGCGTCGCGAGCAGGGAGGCGAGGGCGGTCAGTTCCCGCTCCCGCCCGATGAAGCTCGACAGTTCGGCGGGCACCGCCTGCCGCACGCCCGAGCCGGCCTCCCCCACACGTCCTCCAGCTGTGTCCGAAACGTGCGCACCGTCGTGTGGTCAACAGTTGAACGCACAAAGAGAGATGATCGGCTCATAATCCCGTTGTCCCGTCGACGACCGGGAGAACCACCAAGGGGAGGGTATGAACTCGGCCATTTCCGCCATCGACGACACGGACCGGGCACTGGTCCACGCACTCCAGCTCGCACCCCGCGCGAGCTGGGAGCTGCTGGGTCCGGTCCTCGGCGCGCACCCGGACACCCTGGCGCGACGCTGGGAGCGGCTCACCGGGTCCGGCGAGGCGTGGCTGAGCGGACTCGGGCTGCGCACCGGCGTCACGAAGCCCTGCATGGCGTGGGTGGAGGTCACGTGCACCGCCGGCACCTCCTCCTCGGTGGGCGACGTCCTCGTGGCGGATGCGCACGCCCTGTGCGTCGAGCACACCACCGGGGGCCGGGACCTGCTCGTCTTCGTGGCCGTCCCCGACCTGCCCACGCTGTACTCCTACCTGTCCTCCCGGGTGCAGCGGATCCCCGGCGTGATCGGCACCCGCACCTCGATGGTGACGGCGGTGCACTACGCCCCCGACCGCTGGCGGCTGGACCAGCTGACCCCGGCCCAGATCGGCCTGCTGACCAGGCGGACCCGGCGGCCGGCGGCTTCCACCGGCCCGGACCGGCCGGCGGTGGCCCCGCTCCAGGAGGAGGACCGGCCGCTGGTCCTGGCCCTGGCCTCGGACGCGCGGCGCAGCGTGGCCTCGCTGGCCCGGGACTCCGGGATGAGCGAGTCGACCGTACGGCGCCGGCTGGCGCGGCTGGAGGCCGGGCTGAGCCTGCGCTACAGCTGCGCGCTGGCCTCCGGGCTGTCGGGCTGGCCGGTGTCGGCGACGCTGTGGACGGAGGCGTCCGAGTTCGAGCTCGCCGACTGCGCGGCGGTCGCCGCGGGGCTGCGCGAGACCCGCATCTGCATGTCCGTCAGCGGGCCCTGGAACTTCATGATCAGCGCCCGGCTGCGCACGGTGGAGGACCTCTCCCGCTACACGACGGAGCTCACCCGGCGCCTGCCGGGCCTGCGCATCAGGGACTCGGCGGTGGCCCTTCAGGTCCGCAAGACGGAAGCCCAGGAACTGGACCGCCACGGCCACCGCGTCCGTACGGTCTCCCCGGACATCTGGTCGGACCCGGCCTTGACGCACTGCGTCTGACAGGGCAACTCCCGTTTGCCCGCAGGGCAATTGCAGCCGCGCGCAAACGCGTACGGCGGTACGGACGCCAACCCCGCAGTGGGTGACGTACGCACCGCCGCATCCCGCGCACGGACCGGGACCAGCCCGGTCGGCGCACACCGGCCGGGACCAGCCCGGTCAGTGCACCAGTACCGGATCCGGGGCGGCCGAGGCCGATCCCTTCCTGGCACCGAGGTGGTTGAAGGCGAGGTTCAGCAGGATGGCCACGACGCAGCCGGTGCTGATGCCGGAGTCGAGGACGACCAGCAGGTCCTCGGGGAAGGCGTGGTAGAAGCCGGGGGCCGCGATCGGGATCAGGCCGATGCCGAGCGAGGCGGCGACGATCAGGGCGTTCTCGCCCTTCTCCATGGCCGCGCCGGCCAGGGTCTGGATGCCGCTGGCGGCGACCGAGCCGAAGAGGACGATGCCCGCGCCGCCGAGGACCGGCAGCGGTACGACTCCGATGACGGAGGCGGCGATGGGGCACAGGCCCAGCAGGATCAGGATGCCGCCGCCGGCCGCGACCACGAACCGGCTGCGGACCTTGGTCATGGCGACCAGCCCGATGTTCTGCGCGAAGGCACTGCACATGAACCCGTTGAACAGCGGGCTGAGCGCGCTGCCCAGGGTGTCGGCGCGCAGGCCGCCCTCGATGGTCTTCGCGTCCGCCGGACGGCCGACGATCTTGCCCAGGGCGAGGATGTCGGCGGTGGACTCGGTCATGCACACCAGCATCACGATGCACATGGAGATGATCGCGGCGACCTGGAACTGCGGCGCCCCGAAGTGGAACGGCGTGGGGAAGCCGATGAGATCGGCGTTCCGGACGGCGTCGAAGTTCGTCATGCCCAGGGGCAGCGCTATGAGCGTGCCGACGACCAGGCCGAGGAGGATGGAGATCTGCTGGAGGAAGCCGCGCAGGAACTTGCGCATCAGCAGGACGATCGCGAGGGTGGCCGCGGCCATGGCGATGTTCTTCATCGAGCCGTAGTCGGTGGCGGTGCTGTTCCCGCCCTGCGACCAGTTGAAGGCCACGGGGAGCAGCGAGACGCCGATCAGGGTGATGACCGTACCGGTGACGACCGGTGGGAAGAACCGGACCAGTTTCCCGAAGTACGGGGCGGCGAAGAAGCCGAGGACTCCGGCGACGATGATCGCGCCGAAGATGATCGGGATGGCGTTGTCGCCCTCACCCTTTCCGATGGCGATCATCGGGGTCACACCGGCGAAGGAGACGCCGTTGACGAAGGGGAGCTTGGCGCCGATCTTCCAGAACCCGAGGGTCTGGAGGAGGGTGGCGAGTCCTGCGGTGAAGAGCGAGGCGCCCATCAGGAAGGCGGTCTCGGTGGCGGAGAGGCCCACGGCAGGGCCGACGATCATGGGCGGGGCAACTACACCCGCGTACATGGCGGCCACGTGCTGGAGACCGCTGGTGAACATTTTCAGTGGTGGCAGGGTCTCGTCGACCGGGTGCTTCACCCCTGAGTCGGCTGCTGAGCCATCTGCTGAGTCGTCTGCGACCTGCGGTACTGCGACTGCGTCTGCGTCTTTGCGAAACCTGGGCGCCTGGGCCACGGCTTCCTCCGAACTGTTTAACACGCCGGCAGGGACGTGATGTGTCTGGGAGGTGATGCGAAAGCTGTACGAGTCGAGCCGTTATGGAGTTGTGGGGTGCTGCGCATGCTTGTCCCAAGGGGTGCGGAAACGGTTCGCCCGAGTCGTTCCACGCAAAAACCGGAAAATGAGCTGGCGGTGCCGTAGCAGTGGCGCGGTGCAAACGGGCTGCCGAGCGCATGACACGAGCTGCGGGGCTGGTGGCACGAGCTGCGGAGCAGCCTGCACGGGTCACCGCCCCCGGGGCGCCCGAGGAAAATCCTCGGACGCTACCCGGGAACAGCTGCCGCGGACCCCGCTCGGGTCCGCGGCCGCCGGCCGGGGGCCGTCCCCCCCGGCCGGACTCCGTGGGATCAGGCCTGCGCGGAGATCCGCGCGAGGCGCTGGGCCTCTTCCCGGGTGGACACGGCGATGGCGTCCTCGTCGGCGAAGAGGAGACGGTTGTTCTCGACGATCTGCTTGCCGTTGACGAACGACGCGGTGACCGGGGCCGCCGCACCGAAGACCAGCGCGGTGACCGGGTCGGCGATCGAGGAGTGCAGGAGGGTGTTGAGGTTCCAGAGCACCAGGTCAGCGCACTTGCCGACCTCCAGCGAACCGATGTTCGAGGCGCGGCCGAGGACCTGGGCGCCACCGAACGTACCGAGGCGCAGGGCCTGGCGGGCGTTCAGGGCACGCTCGCGGTGGACCGGGTTCAGACGGTTGATCAGCAGCGCGTTGCGCAGCTCGGTGTGCAGCTCACCGGACTCGTTCGAGGCGGTGCCGTCCACGCCGAGGCCGACCGGGACACCGGCGGCGAGCATGTCCGGGACGCGGGCGATGCCGGCGGCCAGACGGGCGTTGGAGGACGGGCAGTGCGCGACACCGGTCTTGGTACGGGCGAACGCGGCGATGTCGGAGTCGTTCATGTGGACGCTGTGCGCCATCCACACGTCCTCGCCGAGCCAGCCGGTCGACTCGAAGTAGTCGGTCGGGCCCATGCCGAACAGTTCCTTGCAGAACTGCTCTTCCTCGACGGTCTCCGAGCCGTGCGTGTGCATGCGCACACCCAGGCGGCGGGCCATCTCGGCGCCCTGCTTCAGCAGCTCGGTGGAGACCGAGAAGGGAGAGCAGGGGGCGACGGCGACCTGGGTCATCGCGTCGAAGGAGGAGTCGTGGTACTTCTTCACGGTCGCCTCGGTGTCCGCGAGGGCACCTTCGAGGGTCTCGACCGCGTGGTCCGGCGGCAGGCCGCCGTCCTTCTCGCTGCGGTCCATCGAGCCGCGGGCGAGGGTGAAGCGGACGCCCATCTCGGACGCGGCGCGGATGATCGACCCGGAGAGGTCGCCCGAACCCTTGGGGAAGACGTAGTGGTGGTCCATCGCGGTGGTGACGCCACCCTTGGCCATCGCGGCGAGGGAGCCCTGCGCGGCCGTGTACGTCATCTGCTCGTCGATGCGCGCCCACGTCGGGTACAGCGCGACCAGCCAGTTGAAGAGGTTGTGGTCGGTGGCCAGACCACGCGTGATCCACTGGTAGAAGTGGTGGTGCGTGTTGACCAGACCGGGGGTCACGAGGTGCCCGGTGCCGTCGATGCGGCGGACGACGTTCTCGAGGTTCTCGGGGGCCTTGCCCGCACCGACGAACTCGATCTTGTTACCGGCGAGCACCACGTGACCCGAGGCGTACTCGGTGTCGTTGGCGTCGACGGTCGCAATCGCACAGTTTTCGATGACGATGCGCTCTACGGCGCTGTCATTGGCTGCCGATGCTGCCATGGGACTTCCTCGTGCTTTCAGTGGCGGTGCGGGCACGGCAAAACCCAGGGGATTTGAGTGCCGGAGCCGGGGGCCTTGACAGCTGACAGTACTGCCGCCCCGTGTGGTGCGTCCGGGTGCCGATTCAGGAAGTTCAAACGTGTCGAGAGTGCTGACAGGTGTCGCGCCGTCCCGGGGCCACTGCGGAGCCCCGGGACGGGCGTGCCACATCAGAGGTTGGTCATGTCCACGGGGATACGGGCGTCTACGCCGTCGCGGAGGACCGTCGCCTCGATCAGACCGTACGGGCGGTCCGCGGCGAAGTAGACCTCGTTGTCGTTCTTGAGACCGAAGGGCTCGAGGTCGACGAGGAAGTGGTGCTTGTTCGGGAGCGAGAAGCGAACCTCGTCGATCTCCGAACGGTGGTTGATGATGCGCGAACCCATCTGGTACAGGGTCTGCTGCAGCGACAGGGAGTAGGTCTCCGCGAAGGCCTGGAGCATGTGCTTCCGGGTCTCGGCGTAGGACTTCTCCCAGTTGGGCATGCGCTGCTCGTCATCCGACCAGGCGAAGCGCCAGCGAGCCGAAACCTGGGTCGCCAGGATGCGGTCGTAGGCCTCCTTCAGGGTCGTGTACTTGTCCTTCACGTAACCCCAGAACTCGGAGTTCGTGGAGTTCATGACGACCAGGTCCTTGAGGCCGGAGATGACCTCCCAGTTCTTGCCGTCGTACGTGATCTGGGTGACCCGGGTCTCCATGCCCTCGCGGACGAAGGAGTGGTTCACCTCGTCGGAGCCGATGAACTTGGAGTTCGCGTCCGAGGTCGCGATCCGGGACCAGGAGTACTCCTCGATCCGGATGCGGGCCTTCTGGATCGGCTCCTGGCTGTTGACGAACCAGCGCGCCAGGTGGATGCCGAACTGCTCGGCGGACTCGATGCCGTACTCCTTGGCGAACGCGTACACCGTGTTCTTGGTGGTGTCCGTCGGAAGGACGTTGGCGTTCGAGCCGGAGTAGTGGACGTCGTCCATGTCGCCCGAGAGGGCGACCGAGACGTTCAGGTCCTTGATGTGGTGGGTGTCGCCGTCCCGCGTGATCTTGACTACGCGGTTCTCTGCTTTGCCGTACTGGTTCTGGCCCAGAATGGTGGCCATGTGCTAGCTCCCTCGGTAAACGGAGTAGCCGAACGGGTTGAGCAGCAGCGGTACGTGATAGTGCTCGCCCGGGTTCACCGCGAAGGTGATGGTGACCTCGGGGAAGAACGCACCGCTGTCCCTTACGCGGGGGGCGTCCTGCTGTGCCTCGGCGGCTTGCTTCTTGGAGAAGTACGTCTCGGTCTCGAAGTCGAGGCGCACGTGGGTGGTGCCCTCCGGCAGCGCCGGCAGGTCCTTGCAGCGCCCGTCGGCATCGGTGGCGGATCCGCCCAGGGCCGCCCACTCGCCGTCGAGACCCGTACGGGCCGACAGGGAGATCGCGACGCCTTCGGCGGGCTTCCCGATGCTGGTGTCCAGGATGTGCGTGGACACCGACGCGGTGGTCTCAGTGCTCATGCTCGGTCTTACTCTCCTTCTACGGATTCCACGAGGCGGGTCAGGCGAATCCGGTTGATCTTGACGAGCTCGCCACGAGCGATTTCCCGCTCCTGTTCCGGCGAGTTCTCGATCCGGACCTTGACCGCGTCCCGCATGAACTCACCGGTCGCACCGGTGGCGCAGATGAGGAAGACGTGGCCGAACTTGTCCTGGTAGGCCAGGTTCAGTTCGAGGAGCTCGGTCTTGAGCTCCTCAGAGGCACCGGCCATGCCGCGCTGCTCGCGGGCGGAGGTCGGGTCTCCCGGCTTCGGCCGGCCGATCGGCGCGTGTCCACCCATCGCCTCGCCCAGATCCTCCGCGGTGAGCTCGGCCATGGCGGCCTCGTTCGCGGAGAACAGGGTGTCGACGCTGGTGAAGGGGCGCTGGGCGAGCAGCTTGCTGCCCCATGCCGAGCTGGCACACACCTCGTGCAGCTCGGCCGTGGCCGCACTGTCGTCCAAGGCGTTGAACCGGGTGAGACCCGGGGTCGGACTCGAAGTCACGGTAGGCCTCCGTGGCCTGTTGTTGCTTTGACGGGCTGCGCATAGCTAACGCCCTCGACAACACGGCGTCAACACTTTGTTGAAACTTCCCGTACACAAAAGCCGCCGCCCGGGTGAATTGGGCGGCGGCTCGTCACGGTGAGTTACTCAGGATTCACTCCTGGTTGGTCCCGGTGGACCCTTTG
Organism: Streptomyces sp. NPDC059957; assembly: GCF_042730015.1. NCBI lineage: Bacteria > Bacillati > Actinomycetota > Actinomycetes > Kitasatosporales > Streptomycetaceae > Streptomyces > Streptomyces sp. NPDC059957. The sequence continues at coordinate 130,409 of NZ_JBHWMB010000002.1, forward strand.
GGGGTCTCACCGGAGCCCTTCGGAGTGCTCGAGTCCCTGTTCAGGTAGTTGTAGACCGTGAAGCGGCTCACGCCCAGGGCGCCGGCGACCGTTTCCACACCGTGCCGGACCGAGAAGGCGCCGCGCGCCTCCAGTATCCGCACGACGTCCTGCTTGGACTTCCGGTCGAGCTGGGACAACGGTACGCCGTGCCGGCGCTCCAGCGCCGCCAGGATGTGGTCCAGCGAGTCCGAGAGCTGCGGCAGCCGTACGGCGAGCAGGTCCCGGCCCTCCCAGGCGAGCACGACGTCGTCGGGCTGGGCCAGGGACGGATCCATCAGCTCGCCGCCCATCGCGTCCACCAGCGGCTTGACCGCGGCGACGAACGGGTGATCCCTGGGCTCGGTCATGGCGTGTCCTCCCCGGTCCCGATCACATTGACCTGGAGCGAGACGCGCGTGGCTCCGGCTTCCAGGGAGTTGCGCAGCAGCGCGGCGACCGCGGTCAGCACCGCTTCGGACTCCCCCTCGGCCGTGTTGCCGAACGGGCCGACATCCACCGCGTCCAGCTGGGCCGTCTGGATGACCTCGCGAGCGGCTACGGCATGGGCAGGGGCCTCTTCTAGATCGAAGGGCTCGGTCGTGAACTCCACTCTCAATCGCACGCCGCTCAAGCTACCGGGACTGGAAGGAGTGGCGCGATAGCGCCCCCTTGAGGGGTGGCGGTCGGGCGAGGGGCGGGCCGGACTTTTCGGGAGGCGGTACTTGACAACCGGGCCGCCCTGCTTGCAGTCTTCCATCAGGCAGAAACTAACTTCCGCAATACGGAAGGAGCGCACACCCCTCATGGGATACACGGACCAGCGCTTCGATGTAAATCTTTCGATCCTCTTCACGGAACTCCCGCTCCTGGAGCGTCCCGCGGCTGCCGCCGCAGCGGGCTTCACGGCGGTCGAGCTGTGGTGGCCCTGGATCGAGACCCCCACCCCCGCTCAGGAGGAGCTCGACGCCCTCAAGACCGCTCTTGAGGACGCCGGCACCCAGCTGGTGGGCCTGAACTTCTACGCCGGCCAGCTGCCGGGTCCGGACCGCGGTGCGGTCTCGGTTCCCGGTGAGGAGTCGGAGCGCTTCAACGCCAACATCAACGTGGCTGCGGACTTCGCAGCCTCGGTCGGCTGCAAGGCGCTGAACGCCCTGTACGGCAACCGCGTCGAAGGCGTGGACCCGGCCGTTCAGGACGAGCTCGCGCTGAAGAACCTGGTCGTGGCGGCTCAGGCCGCGGACCGCGTCGGCGCGATCCTCCTGATCGAGACCCTGAACAAGCCCGAGTCGCCGCTCTACCCCCTGGTGAGCGCCCCGGCCGGCATCAAGGTAGTGGACAAGGTGAACGAGGCCACCGGCCTCGGGAACGCCAAGTTCCTGCTCGACCTTTACCACCTGGCGATGAACGATGAGGACCTCTCCGAGGTCATCGAAAAGTACGCCGCCAAGACCGGACACGTCCAGATCGCGGACAAGCCGGGACGAGGTGCCCCCGGCACCGGTGAGCTGCCCCTCGAAGAGCTGCTCGACCAGCTCCAGAAGGCCGGCTACCAGGGCTTTGTCGGTCTTGAGTACAAGGCCGCCGACGCCGCCGCCTCCTTCGCATGGCTGCCGGCCGAGGCCCGCGCCGCGAAGTAGGCGGAAAAGTCCGGGCGAACAGCCAGGCACCTGACGAACTTTTCGTACGAAGCATTAAGAGAAGGACCCTCATCATGAGCAACCTCCCCAAGATCGCGTGGATCGGTCTCGGCATCATGGGCTCCCCCATGGCCGAGAACCTCCTGAAGGCCGGCTACTCGGTCACCGGCTTCACGCTGGAGCAGGACAAGCTGGACCGCCTGGCCGCGGCCGGTGGCGGCGCCGCCGGTTCGATCGCCGACGCGGTCAAGGACGCCGACGTGATCATCACGATGGTGCCCGCCTCCCCGCAGGTCGAGGCCATCTCCTACGGTGAGAACGGCATCCTCGAGAACGCCAAGTCCGGCGCGCTGATCATCGACATGTCGTCGATCACCCCGCAGACCTCGATCGACCTGGCGAAGAACGCCGCCGCCAAGGGCATCCGCGTCATCGACGCCCCGGTGTCCGGTGGCGAGGCCGGTGCCATCGAGGCCGTCCTGTCGATCATGGTGGGTGGCGAGCAGGCCGACTTCGACCAGGCCCTCCCGATCCTCGAGGCCCTCGGCAAGGTCATCGTCCTGTGCGGCCCGCACGGCTCCGGCCAGACGGTGAAGGCTGCCAACCAGCTCATCGTCGCGGTGAACATCCAGGCGTGCGCCGAGGCCGTCGTCTTCCTCGAGAAGTCGGGCGTGAACCTCGAAGCCGCTCTGGACGTGCTCAACGGCGGTCTGGCCGGCTCCACGGTCCTGACCCGCAAGAAGGCCAACTTCCTGAACCGCGACTTCAAGCCCGGTTTCCGGATCGACCTGCACCACAAGGACATGGGCATCGTCACCGACGCCGCCCGCAACGTCGGCGCGGCCCTCCCGGTCGGCGCTGTCGTCGCCCAGCTGGTCGCCTCGCTGCGCGCCCAGGGTGACGGTGGCCTGGACCACTCCGCGCTGCTCCGCGCGGTCGAGCGCCTCTCCGGCGCCCAGATCTGAGCTCCGCTCCGATCGGCGGCCCGATCGTAGGGCCGCCACCCGCCCCGCTCGCGGGGCCCTGAGTTTCCGGATGGTGCCGGTGCTGACACCTGTCCTGTCGCGCCCAAGTGCCGGCACCGTCCGGATTACCTCTCCTCCACTCTTTCTTTCAACAAACTGTTGACGTCGAGTTCATGCCGAAATTAGGCTGTTCCGCATGACGGAAGACGGATTCCGTCAGCAGTTCCCCGTACGGAAGGTCACCATGTCGAAGCGCACGCTGACGACCGAGTCTGGCGCCCCGGTCGCCGACAACCAGAACTCCGCTACCGCCGGCGTCGGTGGCCCCCTGCTGATCCAGGACCAGCAGCTCCTCGAGAAGCTCGCCCGCTTCAACCGCGAGCGCATCCCGGAGCGCGTGGTGCACGCCCGCGGCTCGGCCGCGTACGGCTACTTCGAGGTGACCGACGACGTCACCGAGTACACCAGCGCCGCGTTCCTGAACACGGTCGGCAAGAAGACCGAGACCTTCCTGCGGTTCTCCACCGTGGCCGACTCGCTGGGTGGCGCGGACGCGGTCCGCGACCCGCGCGGCTTCGCGCTGAAGTTCTACACCGAAGAGGGCAACTACGACCTCGTCGGCAACAACACCCCGGTGTTCTTCATCAAGGACCCGATCAAGTTCCCCGACTTCATCCACTCCCAGAAGCGCGACCCCTTCACGGGCAAGCAGGAAGCGGACAACGTCTGGGACTTCTGGGCGCACGCCCCCGAGGCGACGCACCAGATCACCTGGCTGATGGGTGACCGCGGTATCCCGGCGTCGTACCGTCACATGAACGGCTACGGCTCCCACACGTACCAGTGGACCAACGCCCAGGGCGAGGCCTTCTTCGTCAAGTACCACTTCAAGACGAACCAGGGCATCCGCTGCCTGTCGGGCGAGCAGGCCGCCGAGCTCGTCGGCTCCGACGCCAACTCGCACCAGACCGACCTGCTCCAGGCGATCGAGCGCGGTGTGAACCCGAGCTGGACCCTGTACGTCCAGGTCATGCCGGCCTCCGAGGCCGCGGACTACCGCTTCAACCCGTTCGACCTCACCAAGGTGTGGCCGCACAGCGACTACCCGCTGCAGCGCGTGGGCCGTCTGGTCCTCGACCGCAACCCGGACAACGTCTTCGCCGAGGTCGAGCAGGCCGCGTTCTCCCCGAACAACTTCGTCCCGGGCATCACCGCCTCGCCGGACAAGATGCTCCAGGGCCGCCTCTTCGCGTACGCCGACGCCCAGCGCTACCGCCTCGGTGTGAACCACACCCTGATCCCGGTCAACGCTCCGAAGGCGACGAAGGCCGACAACTACGGCCGCGACGGTGTCATGGCGCTGCGCAACGGCTCGCGCCACGACAAGAACTACGAGCCCAACTCGCACCAGGGTCCGGCCGAGACCGGTCTGGCGCTGGGCGCCCCGAAGGCCGTCTCCGGCTACACGGGCACCCACGAGGCTCCGGCCCACACCAAGGACGACGACTTCTTCCAGGCCGGTGAGCTCTACCGCCTGATGTCGGAGGCCGAGAAGCAGCGTCTGGTGGCGACCATCGCCGGCGGCCTGTCTCAGGTCACCCTCGAGGACGTCATCGAGAAGAACCTGGCTCACTTCCACGCCGCGGACGCCGACTACGGCAAGCGCGTCGAGGAGGCCGTCCGCGCCCTGCGCGACGCCTGAGCCCACAAGCTGCGCCGGGATCCTGACGGGAGGTCAGGATCCGGGTGCTGAGCCCACACTGCGGACCCGGATGAGGGGTGGTACGCGGTGAGGGCAGGACGAGGACCGTGGCGAGCGTGCGAGCCAGTGCGGTGGTAATGGGTTCCGAGGCCCGTCTCTTGACCTGAGGGAGACGAAGCCGAAGTTCTCGTCGCCGTTCGCCACGGTCCCAGCCAAATCCTCTCCTCTATATACAGGGGCCACGCACAGAGTCCCCTGTACGTAGAAGAGAACCTCCCCCACCTCTCCGCCCGGCGGTGCGAACGGCCTCTTCTGGACGCCGTCCTCACACCGCTCCGCGGGCATCGGGCCGGCTGCGCCGGCCTCCGGCCGTCGGGTTCCGCCCGACGCCACCACAACTCCGCCCGGCGGTGCGAACGTCCTGTCGCGCCAGCCTCGTACCGTCGGGCGGTAACAAGCAACACACACTCAAAGAGCCGAGCCACGGACGGTCCCGTGACTCGGCTCTTTGTCATGCCCGGGGGCGGCGCCCTCAGCAGTCGTCTAGACGAGTTCCGCCGCCAGCAACGCGGCGGTCTTGGCCACCAGCGGGTTGTCGGACGGGGCGTCTTCCTCGGCTTTGGCCGTCAGGACGGCCATCACGATGGGTGCGTTGTCCGGGGGCCAGGTGATGCCCGCGTTGTTGTTGCCCCCGTACTTCCCGCCGCCGGTCTTGTCGGCGAGAACCCAGTCCGCGGGGAGGCCGGCGCGGAACCTGTCACCGCTGGTCGTGTTGGCGAGCAGCCAGCCGACGAGCCGTTCCCGGTCCTGGGGTACGAGTGCGTCGCCGAGCGTGAGGCGTGCGTAGGTCCGGCCGATGGCGCGGGGGGTGGTGGTGTCGGTGACCCGCCACGGTTCCGCCGAGTTGAGTTCGGGCTCCCAGCGATCGAGCCGGGTCCTGCCGTCCCCGATCGAGCGGCAGAACCGGGTGATGGCGGCCGGTCCCCCCAGCTCGCCGAGCAGCAGGTTTCCTGCGGTGTTGTCGCTGTGGCAGATGGCCGCGTCGCACAGTTGGGCGACGGTCATGCCGGACTCGAGGTTCTCGGCCTTTCCGGCTTCCGGTGAGTAGCCCGACTTCTTCACGTACTCCGCGGTGTACTGAATGCGCTTGGCCAGGAACTCGCCGTCGTGGTCGAGGTCCCGCAACACGGCCGCGGCGGCGATCGTCTTGAACAGGGAGCACATCGGGAAGCGTTCGTCGGCCCGGTACGCCACCGTCCTGCCGGTGCGCATGTTGCGGGCGAAGACCCCGAGGCGGGCGGAGTGCTGCTGCTCGAGCTCCCTCAGCCTCGAGGTGATGCCGTCCCCGGCGGGTAAGGCGTGTGCAGTTCCGCCGAGGGGCAGGGCGGCGGAGAGTGCCGCGCCGGCACCGAGAGCGAGCGCGGTGCGGCGGGACGGGCGTGGTCCTGGGGTGCGCAAGATGTTCCCCTTCCGAGGCGGTCATGACGTAGGTCGACACGCACGTCGACGCACGTGGCTGCCGGGCCGGATTCGCTACGGATGCGACACCTGGTACGAGGTGCCCGGCCAATGGCTCCTGCCACCCTTGCCCGGCTCGTACGCACATGCATGAGTACCCGTACTCAGAGACGCCGCAGGAACGAACCCGGCTCGCGTCACAGGAGTCGGCGCACGGCCTGGACGATCGAGCGGCGGCGGTCCTCGGCGCTCTCGGCCTCGGTCGTGGAGGCGGGCATCCCGATGGCATTGCTCGGGTTCCATGCGAGGGCGAGGCTCAGGACGAGGGTGAGCAGCGCGGTGGGGGAGAAATCGGCGCCGATGCCGTCCTCCTTCTGCACCGAGTCGAGCGCCTCCAGCTTCGCGTCGTGTGCCGGTGCCGCGACCGCGGGGTCCCGGTCGTGGCTGTCGCCGCGCTCCAGTCGGTGCCAGGTGGCGAGCCGGATGACCTCGGGGTGCTGCCGGCAGTAGTCGAAGAGCCTCCCCGCGTACCCGGGGAGGTCGTCGGGGGTGAAGGGAACCGCGTTCAGGCCGTGGGTGACGTGGGCGTCGAAGACGGCGTCGAAGAGCTGATCCTTGCTGCAGAAGTACACGTAGATGAGGTTCTTGTTGGCAGCCGCCGCCTTGGCGATCCGGTCCACCCGGGCTCCGGCGATGCCGTGCGCGGCGAACTCGTCGGTGGCGGCCTGGAGGATGCGGGCCTTGGTTGCGTCGGCGCGGGACATGCGAGTCATCGTAACCAGGAGACCAACCAGTTAGATCTTCGCCTGGAGATGCCCCGCGCCCAGGCCGGTCATCCGATCCCGAAGGCGTCGAGGACCGCCTCCGACGCGACCAGCAGAACCGTGCACCACAGGGTGACTCCGGCCATCAGCCAGCGGATCAGCCGCCACCGGGGGATGCCCAGCGCGGCTCCGAGCAGGGAGGAGCCCCAGGTGCCGAAGAGGGCGGGCCCCACGATGCCGAAGCCCACCACGCCGTACCGCTCGAAGACCCTCCGCGCCCGCCGCCCCGTGGCGCCGGAGAGCCGGTCGGCCGGCGGCGATCCGATGGCAACCACGCCGTCGGACGGTGCTCCGTCTGCGGACGGACCCGTCGCCGAACCAGCGCGTTCCGCGGGCGACTTCCGGCCGGTTCGCCAGGACTGCCAGCGCAGCCGCGCCCGTTCCATGGCGAACACCGCCACGACCACGCAGCAGGCAGAGCCCGACAGCACTGCGAACAGGGCGACCGGGCCGGGCAGGGAGAGCGAGAGGCCGACGGGTACCGCGGGCGTGCCGATGGCGAAGCCGGCGAGCAGGGTCCAGACGAATCTCCCCATGCGGATTCCCTTCGGCTGCGTCGTTCGCTTCGTGCGCGCTTCGTTCGCTTCGTTCGCTTCGTGCGTTTCGTTTCGCCGTACCGCCGGCAGCCTAATTGACTAACTGGTTACTTTACGACCGTGACCATGAATCATGGCGACATGGCGCTGGGCGAGTTGGCGGCCGGCAAGTACCGCCCGCCGGCCTGACGCCGCGTACCGCCCGGTGGAACGGCTCCGGGGCCTGGGGCCCGTAGGGAACGCGGAACGGCCCCCGTTCCTCCTGGCGGAGGGACGGGGGCCGTTCGGTGGTGCTGGACCAGCCTGCTGGGACTAGGCGGGCAGGGTGTTGCGGAGTGCGGTCGGGGCGTGACCCAGCTCGGTCGCGACCTCTTCGAACTCGGTGACGTCGCTCATGTCGACCGTCTTGCTCATCGAGATGTTGGTGATGCGCTCGAGGATGGCCTCGACGACGACCGGGACCTGGTGCTCCTGGGCCCACTTCTTGGCCGTCTCGAAGGCCTCGCCCAGCTTGTCCGGGTCGGTGACGCGGATCGCCTTGACGCCCAGGCCCTCGGCGACCTTGACGTGGTCGACACCGTAGACACCCAGCTCGGGGGTGTTGATGTTCTCGAACTCGAGGTTGACCTCGAAGTTGATGCCCAGACCGCCCTGCGCCTGGCGGATCAGGCCCAGGTAGGCGTTGTTCACGAGGACGTGAACGTAGGGGACCTTGTGCTGGGCGGCGACCGCCAGCTCCTCGATCATGAACTGGAAGTCGTAGTCGCCGGACAGGGCGACGATCGGGGTCTCCGGGTCCGCGGTGGCGGCACCGATCGCGGCCGGGATGGTCCAGCCGAGGGGGCCGGCCTGGCCACAGTTGATCCAGTTGCGCGGCTTGTAGACGTGCAGCATCTGCGCACCGGCGATCTGGGACAGGCCGATGGTGGTGACGTAGCGGGTCTCGGGGCCGAACGCCTTGTTCATCTCCTCGTAGACGCGCTGCGGCTTCATGGGGATGTTGTCGAAGTGCGTGCGGCGCAGCAGCGTCGCCTTGCGCTCCTGGGCGGAAGCGGCCCAGGCGCTGAAGTCGGGCAGCTTGCCCTCGGCCTTGAGCTCCTTGGCGATCTCGACGAAGAGCTCCAGGGCCGCCTTGGCGTCCGAGGCGATGCCGAAGTCCGGGGCGAAGATCTTGCCGATCTGGGTCGGCTCGATGTCGACGTGGACGAACTTGCGGCCCTTGGTGTAGGCGTCCAGGTTGTAACCGGTGTGACGGTTGGCCCAGCGGTTGCCGATGCCGAAGACGAAGTCCGACTCGAGGAACGTCGCGTTGCCGTAGCGGTGCGAGGTCTGGACACCGACCATGCCGGCGGCCAGCTCGTGGTCGTCCGGGATGACGCCCCAGCCCATGAGGGTGGAGATGACCGGGACGTTCGTCAGCTCGGCGAACTCGACCAGCAGGTCGGAGGCGTCGGCGTTGATGATGCCGCCACCGGCGACGATCAGCGGGCGCTCGGAGTCGAGCAGGAACTGCAGGGCCTTGCGGGCCTGGGCGCGGGTGGCGCTCGGCTTGTAGACCGGCAGCGGCGAGTAGGTCTCGGGGTCGAACTCGATCTCGGTCAGCTGGACGTCGATCGGGAGGTCGATCAGGACCGGGCCCGGACGGCCGGAGCGCATCAGGTGGAAGGCCTCCTGGAACACGCCCGGAACCTGGGCGGCCTCCAGGACGGTCGTCGCCTTCTTGGTGACCGGCTTGGCGATCGAGGCGATGTCGACGGCCTGGAAGTCCTCCTTGTGGAGCTTCGAGACCGGAGCCTGACCGGTGATGCACAGGATCGGGATGGAGTCCGCGATCGCGGAGTACAGGCCGGTGATCATGTCGGTGCCGGCCGGGCCCGAGGTACCGATGCAGACGCCGATGTTGCCGGCCTTGGCGCGGGTGTAACCCTCGGCCATGTGCGAGGCACCCTCGACGTGGCGGGCCAGGGTGTGCGCGATTCCGCCCACGTTCTTGAGCTCGCGGTAGAACGGGTTGATCGCAGCACCGGGGACGCCGAACGCTTGTTCGACACCCTCGAGCTTGAGGATCTCCACTGCAGCGGCGGCGGCTGTCATACGAGGCATCGAGTTCTCCTGCGGGTCTGGCGGGTCAGGCTTTTCCGTAATCCGGAAGTTTTGTTCTGCTATACGGAACAAGCTAAGCGGCGACTCCCCGCAACGTCAAGGCGGTACGGCACCCCGGAACGCACCAAAAGCCGCCGATGGGGCAGTGAGTTGTACGAAAATCCAGTGCCCGGCCGAAAATCGGAGGTCTGCCCACCCCTCCGGTGGCAGGTGGTGGACCATGGGGCTACGCACAGCGACGACGAGCGACCAGCGACCAGCGACCAGCGACGAGATGAATGACGAAGGGGGTCCGGCCCTCATGGCGGATGCGGTACCGGTGCGCTGCCCGGCGTGCCTGCGCGAGAACGGCTACGCCGCCCCGGTCTTCCCCTGCGCCTGCGGGAACCCGGTCACCCCTCCCCTTGACCTGGCGTCACCGCCCCGGGAGCTGACCCACCGCACCTGGACGGAGAGCTGGGTCACCGTGCGGTGCGAGGCCTGCGGCCGGGAGAGCGAGTGGCCGCATCCGGAGGTGGGGTGCACCTCCTGCGGGACGGTGGTGCTGGTTCCGGTACATCCGCTGGAGCCGGCGGGCGGCGTTCCGCGCACCCCGTCTCCCCCGGCGCCGGGGCGCCCGGTGTCGCCTTCGGGGCCGGCGCCCGTGTCGCCGGCCGGGTCTGCCGCGGCGGACCCCGTCCCGGGACCCCATCCGCTGAACGACTCGGCGCACACCCCCGACGGCCGGCCCCCGGCCGGTCCGCCGCCGGCCGACCCCGCGGTGCCCCGCCCCGCCTTCCGGCCCGTGACCATCCGTACCGCCCGGGACGCGGTGGTCACCGCCGCGCTGTACCTGCGCTGGCTCGGCTTCCAGGACGTGCGCCAGCCCGACGCTCGGCCGATCCCGTCGACGGCGGTGGACCTGCGCGCCCCCGGCCTGGTCGCCCAGGTGGACCCGACCACGGCCCCGGCCGGGCTGCGGGCGGTGGAGTGCGTCTGGCTGAACGGGCTCACGGCCTGCGCGACCAGCGTCTACTTCTCGCTCGCCGGATATACGCAGGACGCGCGCTCCCGCGCCGACGACCTCGGGATACCCCTCTTCGTCATGGACCTCACGGGCATGCCCCAGCCGGTCAACGACCCGGCGGAGGACCTCCTCGGCATGGGGGCCTAGGCTCGGGGGGGTATGACGTGCGTTTGCCTGCCGAGGAGAGCTTGATGAGCCTGTACGACATCCCGCTGACCACCCTGTCCGACGAGCCCACCAGCCTCGCCGCGCACAAGGGCAAGGCGATCCTGCTCGTGAACACCGCCTCGCAGTGCGGTCTCACCCCTCAGTACTCGGGCCTGGCCCGTCTGCAGTTCAAGTACGAGGAGAAGGGCTTCACCGTCATCGGTGTGCCGTGCAACCAGTTCGGCGGGCAGGAGCCGGGCAACGCCGACGACATCCAGACGTTCTGCGCGGCCGGCTTCGGCGTCACCTTCCCGATGCTGGAGAAGTCCGACGTCAACGGCGAGAACCGCCACCCGCTCTACGAGGAGCTGGTGAAGGTCCCGGACGCCGAGGGCGAGGCCGGTGACATCACCTGGAACTTCGAGAAGTTCCTGATCTCCCCCGCCGGCGAGGTCGTGGCCCGCTTCCGCCCTCGCACGGAGCCCGAGGCCGCCGAGGTCATCGCGGCGATCGAGGCCCTGCTGCCGGCCTAGCACCGCCTGGGCCCTCGGTCGTTCCCCTGTGCCTTGCCCCGGGGGCCTGCTGTCAGTTCACCTGCCGCTCCAGGCCCGACCAGTACGGCTCGCGGAGCTTGAACTTCTGGATCTTGCCGGTGGCCGTACGCGGGATGCCGGCGCGGAACTCGACCGTCGTCGGAGCCTTGTACCCGGCCAGTCGCTCCTTGCAGTGCGCGATGATCTCCGCCTCCTGGACGGACTCCCCCTCGGCGAGGACGACGAGCGCCTTGATCGTCTCGCCCCACTTCTCGTGCGGCACGCCGATGACGGCGACCTCCGCGACCGCCGGATGGCTGAAGATCGCGTCCTCCACCTCGATCGAGGACACGTTCTCGCCGCCGGTGATGATCACGTCCTTCTTCCGGTCGGAGATCGTCAGGTGGCCGTCGGCCTCGTCGACCGTGCCGCCGTCACCAGTGTGGAACCAGCCGTCGCGCAGTGCGGCCGCGGTCTCCTCCGGCTTGTCCCAGTACCCCTCCAGCACGACGTTCGACCGGGCCAGTACCTCGCCGTCCTCGGACACCCGCAGCTTGACCCCGAGCGCGGGCAGCCCCGCGCGCGACAGCCTGTGCGCCCGTTCCGCGGCCGGCAGCTCCGCGTCGGCAGGCAGGGTCCGGTTGAAGGTGAGCAGCGGAGAGGTCTCGGTCAGGCCGTAGATCTGCGTGAACTCCCAGCCGAGCTCCTCACCCATGCGCTGGATCGTCCGGCTCGGCGGCGGGGCGCCCGCGCAGACGACGCGTACCCGGTCGCGGCCCGGGATCTCGCCCTCCCAGGTCGCCGCCGCGTCCAGCACCGTGTTCCACACGGCGGGCGCACCGCACATCAGCGTGACGCCGTGCTCCTCGACCCGGCGCAGGATCTCGGCGCCGTCGACCTTGCGCAGCACGACCTGCTTGACGCCGAGCCCGGCCATCACGAAGGGCATGCCCCAGCCGTTGCAGTGGAACATCGGCAGCGTGTGCATGTAGACGTCACGCTCCCAGACCCGGGTGTGCAGGCCGAAGGTGAGCCCGTTCACCCAGATGTTGCGGTGGGTCAGCTGCACCCCCTTGGGGCGGGCGGTGGTGCCCGAGGTGTAGTTGATCGTCGCCGTCGCGTCCTCGTCCGGGTGCGACCAGGGGCGCGGTTCCACCCCGAAGCGCATCAGCACCGTGTCCGTCTCCGCCCCGAGGACGAAGCGGTGGCGGGCCTTGACGCCCGACAGCGCCTCGTCCAGTTCCGGGTCGACGAGCAGCACCGCGGCGCCGCTCTGCCGGACCACGTAGTCGACCTCCTCCGGCTTCAGCCGGAAGTTGACCGGTACGCAGACGCGCCCGCTCATCGGCACCGCGAACAGCAGCTCCAGCATCCGGGCGGAGTTGTGGCTGACCACCGCCACGCGCTCGCCCTCGCCGACCCCCAGCGCGTCGAATCCCGCCTGCCAGGCCCGTACCCGCTCGCCGAGCCTCCCGTACGTCGAATCGGGGACCGGTGGCCCGGGCTGATCCGGCTCGTCCACCACACCCGGACTGGACGAGAACCCCAACTCCGCCCGATCGAGGAAGTCCGTGACGGTCATGGGAATCCGCATTGCTCTCTCCTAGGTCCCGAATCCCGAACAGCTGCCTGTGCCTGGATGACGCGCCGCGCTCCGACGAGGGTCGAGCGGCCCGCCACGAACGAGAACGATCGCGGGTGATCTCAGTCGTGCCAGGCATCGTGCCGTGTCCGGCGTACGGGCCACCAGAGCGCGGCGGGACCGGGTCGCCCGGTCCCGCCGCGCCGTGGCTCAGCCGCGGATGGCCCCGAAGCGGACGGAGCCCCCCGACCGCTCCCCTCCCTCTCCCTCACTGCTGCTGCCCATGGCGGTGAGGAGTGCCTCCCCCTCGGCCACGATCTCGGCCTTGTCCGCCTTGGAGACCTCGGCGAACAGCTCGACGGTGAGCGTCGTCCCGCCGTCCAGCTTCCAGAGCCCGGCGAGGAAGCCGTCGAGGAGCAGCGTGCAGTGCGCCTGGTTCCCGGACCAGGTACTGCCCTTCAGATCGGGCGCGATCACCCGGGAGCGGTCGGCATGGGAGAGGAGCAGGTTGTCGAACTCGGGAAGGAAGCGGGGCGGCGCGGGCTGCTCGGCGTCGGGGCGGGGCCCGTCGGGCAGATCGAAGAGCTCGACGCCGTTCTCGTCCTGGAACACCTCGAGGCCGGGCCTGAGCCGCTCGAAGGCCTCGCGCAGCCGGGTGAGCCCGGCCCAGGTCTGCATGTCCTTGACGGAGGCGGGCCCGAAGGCCCCGAGATACCGCAGCACGACGTCATCGATCCCCGACGCCTCCCCGCCAAGCCCGCTCTCCTCCCCGCCAAGCCCGCTCTCCTCCCCGCCCACTCCACTCGCCTCCCCGCCAAGCCCGCTCCGCTCCCCGCCAACCCACTCGCTCAAGGTGGTGAGGCGGACCTGCCCGCTCTTCCCCCACACCCCGCGCGGGGTGACCTGGACGAGCGGCAGCCGGCAGCGCGCGGCGACGGACAGCGACTGCGGGTCGGCTCCGGGCCACTCCTTGAGCAGTTCCTCCCGTATCTCCGCCATGGTCCGCGGCTCGGCCTCCACGAAGGCGCGCGCCCGCTCGGCCAGCCTGTCCAGGTCCACGCCGACCAGGCCCTTGCGGAAGTAGTTGATCTCCCGGTCGCGGGCGGGCTGGACGAGCGGGCGCAGGGTGAGCGCGTCGCGGACGGTGTGGGTGTGGATGGTGGACCTCATGGTGACCATCCGGACCACCTGACGGGACTCCATCAGCCCGGCGAGTTCGGCCGGCTCGAACGCTGCGAGTCGGGCGTGGAGCTGGAAGTAGGGCGGCTTCACGTTCTGTGCCTGCAGTCCCAGCAGGTGCTGCGTGGCGTCCTGCGCGGACATCTCGGCGCGGGTCAGGAGCAGCTGACGGGCGAGCGTGGCACGGTTCAGCGCACGGGTGTCGAGTACGGGACGCGTCGTCTTGGAGGCCATGACAGCAACGTAGCGGCCCATGCGGACACCTTCTGTCCGCAACTCCGGACCGGTCGCACCCGCGCGCCGGACCCGCATGGACCCCTAGGGGGTGTCTTGCCGATCAGGCCGGGCTCGCAGGGTCTGGCACCGCGCCTCGCCGCGTTGTCGTCACTCGCCGACGCTCCGCGTCGACTCCCTCCTCCGCCTTGCGATCCACAGCACCAGACACCGCTCCCTGATCCGGCCCGATCGACAAGACACCCCCTAGGCCCATTCACCCGGATATCCTGCCCCTTGCCCGTAAACACCCGTTCGACCGGGAGCTGACCTGCGATGCCGGAGCGACCAGACGACCGCCGCCCCTCGCCCGCGAAGCGCGCGGGATGGCGGCGCCCAGCCGCCCCTCCCCCCGCCCCTCCCGCCACGCCCCCGCGGGCCCCGAAGCCGGCCCCGCCGGCCCCCACCCCCGCGGACCACCGCAGCGTGATCGACTCCGCGGTCTACCGCGACGGCGTCCGGGTCGCCTCCCCCACCACCCTCGCCGACACCTTCCGCCGGCTGCGCGAACTGCCCGACGGCATGGCCTGGATCGGCCTGCACCGCCCCACGGAACCCGAACTCCACTCCCTGGCCGGCGAGTTCAACCTCCACCCGCTCTCCATCGAAGACGCCCTGGAGGCCCACCAACGCCCCAAGCTGGAGCGCTACGGAGACACCCTCTTCGTCGTCCTACGGGCCGCCCGCTACCTGGACGCGCTGGAGGAGGTCGACTTCGGCGAGCTCCACATCTTCGTCGGCCCCGACTTCCTGATCACGGTCCGCCACGGCGCGGCCCCGGACCTCTCGGCGGTCCGCCGCCGCATGGAGGAATCCCCCGAACTCCTCTCCCTCGGCCCGGAAGCCGCCCTGTACGCCATCCTCGACGCGGTGGTCGACGGCTACGCCCCGGTCGTCGAGGGCGTCCAGATCGACATGGACGAGATCGAGACCGAGGTCTTCAGCGGCGACCCGGCAGTCTCCCGCCGCATCTACGAACTCTCCCGGGAAATGGTCGAGTTCCAACGCGCGACCCGCCCGCTGGTCGGCATGCTCCACAGCCTGATGGCCGGCTTCGCGAAGTACGGCACGGACGAGGAACTCCAGCGCTACCTCCGCGACGTAGCCGACCACGTCACCCACACCAGCGAACGCGTGGACGGCTTCCGCCAGGCCCTCACAGAAATCCTCACGGTCAACGCCACCCTGGTCTCCCAACAACAGAACGCCGAAATGCGAGCCCTGGCAGAAGCCGGCTTCGAACAGAACGAGGAGATCAAGAAGATCTCCTCGTGGGCGGCAATCTTGTTTGCTCCCACGTTGGTGGGAACGATCTACGGCATGAACTTCGAGGACATGCCGGAACTGAAGTGGGCAGGCGGCTACCCCTTCGCGATCCTGCTGATGGCAGTGGTCTGCGTGAGCCTGTACATCATCTTCAAGAAGCGCGACTGGCTGTAGCCGGCAGCCCGGGTGTGCGGTTGTCGGTTAGGAGTGTGATCGGGCCTCGAGTGATTCAAGCTGTGCAGCGAGGCTGGCTGCGGACCCCTTGCCGCATGACAGGACCACGACGAGTTTGCTGAGCGTGACGCCCTCGGGCCTTTTGGTGTAGGACCACCGCTGGCCAGCGCGCCATAGGGTTCTGAAAAACTCCTCGCGAGCGGCATCGTCCTCGGAAAGGACACTCTCGGCAGCGTCGACAATGAGGATGTGGTGGTCCGATGAGAGCCATCCGAGGTCGCGAAGGCAGTCAAAGAATGCATTCCAGTTCCATCCGAAGCATTCGGGGAACTTCAGCGATTCATCGAACTGCTGAAACGTCGAGATCTCGTCGGTCATATCCTGCCCGTTCAGGCGTGCCACGTAGACACTGCCGGACGTGGGCAGGAGTTCATCGAGGCATACGCCGCCGCCTGCCGTGATGACGTGCATCCACGGGGCGATACGGATTGCCGGTTCCTCTTCTGTCATCAGTTCACCCATCTGGGACTCTCGCCCACAATATACGTCTGGTAGTGAGTGGGAGTGTAGTAGGCGGACCCATCGCTGCCGAAAACCCCTTGGGGAGCGGCTGGGGAGGATCGGCCGTACAAACGGGCAGCACGGCGAAAGGGCCGGGAAGGTGGATCTTTGCAGGTCGAACCACCTGCACAACCGATTTCTGCAGGTCAGCGGTGCGAGGGTGACAACTTCAAGAAGATTTCCTCATGGGCTGCCACTTTGTTTATTCCCACACTCGTCGGAACCATTTATGGCATGAATTTCGAGTCCATGCCTGAGTTGGGTTGGACCTTCGGATACCCCCTTGCGATCTGCTTCATGGGGATGGTTTGCGTCAGTTTGTATGTGATTTTCAAGCGGCGGGACTGGCTCTAAGCCCCTCGCATCACGCTCAGTCAGCCTTTCGCACTTCCCTTTCGCATCACTCGCAGATCGGCCCAGAAGCGGCCTTGGGGAGTCCCTGGGGGAATAGATGCGGGTGATCTCCTCGCCTTGCCATCGACAGGCCCCTGACCAGGCCCTTTTGGGCTCGCGAGGGCTCTGGGGAGAATCCGGGGGAATCGAATGGCCGCGGAGGTGCCCTTCCCCGCCGCCGCCGGGCCGACAGGCCTCTCCGATCGAGAGCGGCACACGCGGAGCGGGTGGCCGCAACCGCACTTTACGGTCACCACTTTGGGCAATCGACCCATCATGGCAAGGATCGAGTCGGGTCATCTGCCGCACAGAACATCACGACGTCGGCCTGCGCCTGCGCAGGACCATGCGTGGAGCCGGAGCACGAGGGACTGTGCGGGTGAAAGTGCCAGGAAGGTCGTCATCCAGGGCGCCTTTCGCGCGTTGGGCACCATATGCCCGCACATCCATGCCTCCGCACAAGTCGCATCGTCAGGCGGACCGTCGGAGTGTTGTTCGCAGCCAGTGCGCTCCTGCTGCCCTCGGTGTTCGTGGCTCCGCTCAGGCAGGACTGCGAGACGCGGTACGCCCTGACCGCAGGCGTACGACTGACTGCCGTGGAGAGCCCCACCCGCTGGCTGAGTTACCGGTTGACCGAGGCTCCGGCGGGTCCGGGCTCCCTGGTGATGCTGGGCGGCCAGCTGTCCTCGAACCGGCCACTGTCGTCATTGGCGGAGGGCGCGGGTACGGGCGTACTGGCGGCCGTGAACGGTGACTTCTTCGACATCCACGGCAGTGGCGTTCCGCTGGGCCCGGTGATCCGGGACGGCCGACTCCTGAAAGGTTCAGCCGAATCGATGAAGGCGGTGGGCACGGACAACCGGGGACGTCTGAGGAAGGGGCGGGTGAAGATGGTCGGGGCCGTCTCTGTCGCCGGCGTTACGCGACCTTTTGGCTGCCTCAACTGCCTTGAATCGCTCCCGGGGTTCGCTGTCTACACCCCGGCCTGGGGGACGAAGGCACGGCCGGCCCACCGGGACGGACCGTTGCGGAGCATCCGCGTGTCGGCCGGTCGCGTGGTGGACGTCCACGCCGGGCCCGACGGGCGCCCTGTTCCACTGGACGGCTTCCTGCTGGTGGCGGTGGGCAGCTCTGCGCGCGAGATAGCGGGGGTGAGGCCGGGCGCCGTGGCGTCCTTCACCGCAGGGCAGAAGCCCAGGAAGAGGCCCTGGGCTCTGGCCATGGGGTATCGGGGCACCCTGCTGCGGAAGGGGAAGATCCCGGTCTTCCGAAATACACCCCGATACTGGTTCCGCGAGCCCCGCACCGCCCTCGGCTGGGACGACTCCGGCCGCCGCCTGTGGCTGTTGGTGGTGGACGGCCGTTCCCTGCGCTCGGCCGGGCTCACCATCGCAGCCACCGCACGGCTGCTGCAGAGCCACGGGGTCAGGAATGCCGTCATGCTGGACGGCGGCGGATCCGCAGAGATGCTTGCCCGGACCTCGCCGCACCAGGACTTGCGCATCGTCAACAACCCCTCCGAGGGTGAGGAGCGGCCGGTGCCGAACGGCCTGGCAGTCCTCACCTCGCAGGCGTTGCCCAACGACCGAAAGCACTGATCCCCAGCAGAGGGCCGATAGTGAATACCGCCATCTGGAATTCGATGCCGCTGATCAGGTGCGGTCGGAGACGAGAGCGGAGCAGAAGGTCGCGGACGGCGCCGTACCAGGGGACGACGTGCCGGAACTCCTTGTGTGGGTCGATCACTTCGCCGTTGACGGTCGACGGCTCGCCGCGTAATACATGCAGCCGAAGAAGGCTTCGACATGGGGTCCTCTCCCGCGGCCCGCGGCCACTGCGGCAAGCAGCCGGGCCACCTGATTCGGATTCGGAACGGAGATCGGATCGACCTCCTCACTGACCACCGGAGCGGTCCGTCTGACCCCGACCAGCGGGTTCTCGGCGAGGTGCCCCTTCTCGACCGCGGTCGCCAGCACCTCACTGAACGCTGCCCGCTTGCGCCGCAGGTCTTGGCCAAGGCAGCCTTCCCGTCCAACATGCGGTCCATCGCGTCCAACGCCCGACGCAGCACGTCGGCCTCCGCCATCGTGCTGACAGGGAGCGAGTCCCTCTTCATCCAGACGATGGCCTGCTACCACTCCTCACGCGGCTCCCTCCTCCCACGCCTACACCACGTTGCCGGTGCTCATCGGGGTGAGGTCACCACGAGCTGGGAGCCGTGTCCCATTCTGCGATGCGTCGTTTGCCTAGCGGAATCGCAACGATGGCAACACGGACGCGGATGATGGGTGGAACGATGCCTCTCGGCCGTGCGGGTACAGGTCGTACACCCTTGAGGCGGACCCCGACCGGCCAAGGGCCGATACAGCGCCGCATCGGCCAGTCCTACGCCCGCCGCCTGCCCGGGTCCGGCCCCTGCGGGCCACCACGACCCTGCCCACCCCGGCCATCGGGCACTGGTGGGGACACAAGCCCATCTCGCTCACCGGCCTTGTGGTCACTCGCACGTTGAACCAGCCATGGACCACCGACCACTTCCTCTGGCTCGGCGGATGATCCTTCGCGTTCCCCATCGTCCACGTCCTGGCCGCCGCCGCGGGCACCGCCGTGGCTGCCGCCTTCCCTCTCGGCGTCGAGAAGCCGGCCGACCGCCACATCCGCCGGGCCCTGTCCCGCCACCCGGCCAAGGCGCGGTTCGGTGAGACCGCGCCGGAGCACTCCTGTTGCTCCTCCGCCGAGCTGCGCGGAGTTCTCGATTCATTGCCTCTTGGTCCCATCCTCCTGCGCCTTTCCGCACACTGCTGCCCGCCCATGAACCCGTTGGAGCATCTCCACATGCCCGGATCCGCCCTCAGCCCCATCGACGAGGAATGCGCTGCCCGACTCACTCCGCTCAGTCGGGAAAAAGTGCGTCAGCTCGCATGTAAGCAGCGGGATTCCTGGTGGACGGTGATCCTGGTAGACCCGGTGGCGATTCCACTCGTGTACTGGGCTGCCCGCCATACGAAGATCACGCCGAATCAGATCACTTGGCTCTCGTTCATGGCGGGACTGGCTGCTGCCTCCTGCTTCTGGCAGGGAGATGCCGTGTGGCTGCTGGCCGGTGCACTCGCCTACCACGTGAGCTTCATCCTGGACTGTGTGGACGGGAAGCTGTCACGCCTCCAGGGCAACGGAAGCGTGTTCGGTGGGTGGCTCGACTACGTCCTGGACCGAGTCCGGGTGACGTGCTGCGCGGTTGCGCTGATGACAGGCCAGTGGCTGAGGCATGACGAGCCCGCGTATCTCCTGCTGGGCTGTGCAGTGATCTTCCTGGACATGTTCCGCTACCTCAACGGAATGAAGGTGAACGAGGTCCGAGCGATCATGCGTAACGAGGTGACGAGTCACCCCGCGTTCGACGGCACGGCGCCACCCCTGTTCATCGAGCACCTGATGCACGACAGGCGACAGGCCGGCACCAGCCCGGTACGGGCCTCTGGGGAGGTGATCGACCTGCACCGGAAGTTCCGACACGCGTTCCCCTGGTACGGCAGCACCAGGGACCTCCTGCTTCGCTCCCGAATCCGTCCACATCTGGTCAGTGGTATCGAGTTTCAGATGGCTGTATTCATCATCGGTCCGATGTCCGGGATGATTGCATCTTCTGTGGTGTTCGCCGGCGTCCCTTATCTCATTTTCGAAATCTTTTTCATCCATAAACTGCTGCTCTCCACACGTGATTTCCGCGACACGATGAACCGCCTTGACGTGGAAGCGGCTTCGCGGCGGGACAATGAGAAACTGGGCAAGGTAGTCCGACAGGCAGGAGATCCCGACTGGCTGGGGATGCCGAGGCCCTGACCCCCGGCCCGATTCCCCGGAAAAGCGCAGCCGTTCGCGGGCCTTCTCCCCCTCACACTGAGTCTCGGGCCACGGGGAGGGCCGGCTCCGGCCCTGCTTCCGAGCCCGTGATTCCGCTCGGAGCGTCGTTCAACCGTCCGCTCTCCCCGGACCGGGCAGAACGGAAGCGGGGTCCTCACGGGTGCATGGCCCGGCTCGGGGTGTCGTGCCGGCCGAGTTCCGCCCCCAGGTCCCCGTCTTCGGTGGTGGGGGTGGTCCGCTGCGTGACGAGCTCCGGGGGGCGTGAGGGCGTCCTCGTCAGTCTGGGGAGCGTCGTGGTTTCGCCCAGGAACACCTGGCGTACGACGCGCTCGGCTGCCCGCCCGTCGTCGAACGTGCAGAAGCGCGCCCGGAACGCGGTGCGCAGCATGCTGCTGCGAGGACCGTCCCAGTCGCCGTCGCAGAACACACGGAGCAGTTCATCGGTGGTGCGGGTGACGGGACCCGGGGTGTCGCCCGGCCGACCGGACACGACGTCGAAGGTGACGCCCCGTACCGCGCGGTAGGTCTCCCAGTCGGGGACGTGCAGGATGATCGGCCTGTCGAGGTGGGCGTAGTCGAACATGGCCGACGAGTAGTCGGTGATCAGGGCGTCGGCCGCCAGGTACAGGTCCTCGATGTCGGGGTGGGCCGAGACGTCGACGACTCCCGGCGGCACGGAAGCGGGCCCGGTGGCCTGCCAGTAGTGGGCACGGACCAGGAGCACGGTTTCGGGAGCGAGTTCGCGGATGACGCGCTCCACGTCGAGCCGGAGGGTCGGGATGCGCTCGTAGTCGCGGAAGGTCGGGGCGTAGAGCAGCGCCCGCTGGTCCGGGCGGATGCCGAACCGGGCTCGCGCGGTCAGGACCTGGTCCGCGGTGGCAGTGAGCAGGACGTCGTTGCGGGGGTAGCCGCTCTCCAGGTTCCGGGCGGCACACGGGTAGGCGCGCGCCCAGGTCTCGGTGGTGTGGGCGTTGGGTGAAAGGCTGACGTCCCAGCGGTCGGCCCTGATCAGCAGGGCGTCGAGATCCTGGCCCTTCGCGGACGAGGGATAGAGGTGCTGGTCCACCCCCATCGCCTTGAGCGGTGTGCCGTGATGCGTCATCAGGTGGACCTGGCCGCGCCGTTTGACGACCTCGTCGGGGAAGTTGACGTTGTTGACGAAGTAGGTCGCCCGGGCCATGACGCTCCAATACCGGCGGCTGCCTGGCACGACGTGGTCAATGCCCGTGGGCAGATCGGCCACCGCCTTCCTGGACACCACCCACACCGCGCGGACGCCGGGGGCGAGCTCGGCCGCCTTGCGGCAGATGGCCGCCGGATTGCACTTCACGCCCCGCCCCCAGTAGGCGGAGTAGACGGCGAGGTCGTCTTGGAGCGGCAGGAGGCGTTGGAGCCGGTAGTACGAGGGGATGAGGGTGTCCCGTGTCCGCCGACGCGCCCCGCGGATGAGGGAGAGCAGGCCGCGTCGGGCGGCGAGTGCGCCGTCCAGGACGGTGAGGAGCGTGGTGCGCCCGTGGGACAGCAGTCGCAGTCGCCGCCCCCTTCCGGCGTGTGCAAGGGGGCCGGGGGGCCGGTGGTCCCGGAAGAACGCGGCTACGGCGGCCGCGTACGGACGTCGCGCCCCCGGGGGCAGTCCGGCGTACGACTTCAGCAGGTGGGCCGAGACCGTGGCGAAGATCGGGGTGTGCGCCGCCTGGAAGGTCGGGAGGGTCCGCAAGTGCGTGAAGAGCGAGCCGTACTGCTCCACCACGTGGGCGGACGGGTGTGGCGCACCCGTTCCGGTCGCTGGTCCCGGCCGCTGTTCGCTGCGTTCCAGGAGTGGCCCGGGGAGCAGAGCGATCGAAGCTGCGGAGGCGAGAGTGCTCAGGGCGTAGAGGCGGTCGTCGGCCGGGCCGCGGTGCTCGAACGGCAGGAGCGCTCGGTGGTGGAGATCCCGCCTGACCACACGGTTCCAGCTGACCTGGGTGACGCCGAGGAGTTCCGGCAGTTCTGCGAGCGTGCACACCGGGCTGTCGCCGAGCTGGGCCAACCGCCGCAGGGAGCGGGTGGCCCTCGGGGTCCCGAGGAAGGGCACCGTGGTGTGTCCGAACAGCAACAGGTCCGGGTCGGCCGTCTCGGCCAAGCGGTCGACGATCCGCTGAAGCGTGCCCGGCAGGAGGACCGACCTGCCGTCCATGAAGAGCAGGTATTCACCTGTCGCCCGCTCCCCTCCCGCCTCGCGCCATCGACCCGGGTCCGACGGATCAGCGGCGCGCACCGTCTGGATCCGGGAGTCGTTGGCGGCCACCGCGGCCAACACCTCGGCGGAACGGTCCGGTTCCCCACCGGTCACGCCGACAACCTCGAATCCGGCGTACGACTGGGCCAGCAACGACTCCAGACTCCGTCGCAGACTTCCGTGAACGCCGTGCGCGGAGACGATGACACTGAGACGGGGGACGGACACTGACGCACATCCAAAGAGCAGCACACGGGTGGAACCGTATTAACGCCCACGGACCCGCGTGGTCACGTTCGGGCGGCGCCCACCTGAAAGCCGGGACGGCCACGCCGGGTTCGCCCCACGGACGGCCGAGCGCACCGTGACCGATGGGCGCCGGGAATGGTTCAGCTCCGAAACAGGGCTTGATGAACCGAGGTTCCTTTCGTGTCGCCGCAATTGAGCATCGTCGTGCCCGTCCACAACGTGGAGCCCTACCTGGCGGAGTGTCTGGACTCCCTGGCAGCGCAGAGCATGGCCGATTTCGAGGTAGTGATCGTCGACGACGGCTCCACGGACGCCGGCGCCGCCGTTGCGGAGAGCTTCACCTCCCGGGACCCGCGGTTTCGGCTCGTTCGCCAGACGAACCACGGTCTCGGTCACGCACGCAACACGGGCATCCGTCACACGGACCCCGCCACGAGGTTCCTGGCGTTCGTGGACAGCGACGACGTGGTGCCCGCGGACACGTACGAGAGGATGATCACCTGCCTGGAGGAGACCGGTTCCGACCTCGTCACCGGCAACGTCCTCAGGCTCCGCGAGGACGCACTCGTCCAGTCGGCCATGTTCAAGAAGGCGATGAGCAAGGACCGTCGGCGCACCCACATCACGCGCCACAAGGAACTCGTCCACGACCGGGTGGTCTGGAACAAGGTCTTCCGCCGCGACTTCTGGGAGAGGCACCGCTTCGCATTCCCGGAGGGCGTGCTGTACGAGGACAGCGCGGTCACGATCCCCGCCCACTTCCTCGCCGCCTCCGTGGACGTCATCAGCGCTCACGTCTACCACTGGCGTCTGCGCGAGGGCTCCATCACCCAGCGCCGCACAGAGATCCGGGGTCTCCGTGACCGGGTCGCCGCCGTCAACACCGTGAGCGCCTTCCTCGCCGAACAGCAGGGCGCATCCGCCGGCCCCGTCGCGGACCTGAGGCGGCACTACCACTCGACCGTGCTCAGCAGCGAGCTACCCCTGTTCATGGCCGTCCTCAAGCGGGCCGGCGCCGAATTCCAGCAGACCTTCGTTGACCTGGCCGCGGACTTCCTCACCGGGGTGGACCCCAAGGTGATCCGGGACATGCCGGTAGCGGCGCGCCTGAAATGGCACCTCGTCGAAGAGCGCAGGACCCAAGACCTTCTGGACCTGCTCGACTTCGACCACGACAACCCGCGCGTGTTCCGCAGTACCGGCCGCCTGATCCGCCGCGCCGTGCCCACCGCGCCGGACGGCCGGGTGATCACCGTGCCCCGCTCCGTGGCCCGCCTCTCCAGGCGCGACCTGCCCCTCCATGCCCGCCTCCGCGAGGCCCGCTGGGAGGATGGCAAGCTGGTCCTGCGGGGGTACGGCTACATTCGGGGACTGGACGCCGGGACTCCCGGCCGCTCACGCAAGGCGGCCTGGCTGCACAACTCCTCTGGCGGACGGCCCCTGCCGCTGCGCGTCACCAGTGTGACCTCCACGGAGGCCACGCGCGCCTCCCGCCAGCGCCTGTACTCCTACGACGCCTCGGGGTTCGAGATCACGATCGACCCGGCGCGCCTGCCGGCCGGTCCGGACACCACCACAACCTGGGTGCCGACACTGGGCGTGCTGACCGGGGGGCGCCTCAGGCGCAGCCGCATCGGCGGCGGCAAGGATCCCTGCGATCAGCCTGCGCCCCTGGACCTCGGAGACGGGCGTCGCGTCGTGTCAACCTTCAGCGGCGGCCAACTCAAGATCGTCGTGGAGAAGGTCGCGGCGACGCTGACCGGGCACAGGCTCGCCGGCACGGACGTGATTCTGGAGGGCAGGGTACGGTCGCACGTCCGACCCGTGGCCGTGCGCGTCACACACGACGTCTCCAAGGCCGTCCACGACCTACCGGTGAGGACCCATGACGTCGAGGCGGACGGATGGCACCGGTTCACCGCGCATCTGCCCCTGGTGACATTCACCGACGGCCGAGCAGAAGAGGAGTCGGGCGGACACGGCGACCGCTGGTCGGTGGCGCTCGTACGGGGCAACGGCAAGACACACCTGATCACCGCCCCGGCGGGCATCGAGGCGGGCCGGCTTCCTCTCGTCGCGGGCCCGGGGAATGACGGCGCGGCACGCAACCTCCATCTCTCCGCTGACCCGTGTGGACATCTCCTCCTCGCTGACCAGGCCGCGTACGTCCTCGCCGACGCGGTCTCCTGGACCACGGACGGCGAACTCCTCATTGAGGGCTCCTACGCCGGTGCCTCACCCTCCAGGCCGGATCTGGTCTGGCAGCACAGCGGCCACCGCAGGGAATTCACCGTCGGCGTCGACCTTCTTGAGGGCGGTCGCTTCAGCACCAGGCTGCGGCCCTCCGCGATGGGCTCCCAGCTGCTGCCCTTGCCGGAGGGGCGCTGGTCCCCCTTCCTCAGGACGATCGCCGGGGGCCGGACGGTCGACATGCCGTTGAGGCTGGCGTCCGCCCGCCAGGAACTCCCCCTGCCCCACCGCGGCGCGGACCGCGTCTTCGCCGTCAACCGGAGCTTCCACGACCGTATGAGCCTGCAGTCGGGCTCCGTGCTGAGTGACAGCGAGCGGGGCCCCTACCGGCAGCACCGGCTGGCGACGGTCCACTACCCGGCGTCCCGTGCCCGCCCAGTCGCGGACGCGGTGCTCTACAACAGCTTCGACGGCCGGCAGTACTCCGACTCCCCTCGCGCCGTCCACGAGGAGTTCGTCCGCCGGGGCGTCGCGGTCGAGCACCTGTGGACCGTTTCCGACGGCCAGGCCACGCCCCCGTCCACTGCACGGACGGTGGTCCTGGGCAGCGCCGAGTGGCACGAGGCCCTCGCGCGATCCCGCTACATCGTCGGCAACACCCAGTTCCCGACCTGGTTCGAGCGGCGGGAAGAGCAGGTCGCGGTACAGACCTGGCACGGCACTCCGCTGAAGCGGATCGGCCTCGACCTCGCCGACATGCCGTTCGCCGACCACCGTTATATCGAAGGACTCGCGCGACGATCGGCCCACTGGAGCTTCCTGCTGGCGCCCAACACGTTCAGTGTGCCCATCATGCGGCGGGCCTTCGGCTACGACGGAGAGGTCCTCGAGGCCGGCTACCCCCGCAACGACCTCTTCTACGCTGCGGATCGCGGCAAACGTGCCGCCCAGGTACGGGAGCGGCTCGGCCTTCCCGAGGGCAGGCGCGTCGTGCTGTACGCCCCGACGTGGCGCGACGACGCCCGGTACAAGGGCGGCGCGTACAAGTTCGACCTGCGCATCGACCTCTCGGCAGCCGAGGCGGCGTTGGGAAGGGACCACGTGCTGCTGATCCGCAAACACCATTGGGTCGGTGATGCCGTGCCCCGCTCGGGTACGGACTTCGTGCGCGACGTCTCAGATCATCCGGACGTCGCCGATCTTCTGCTGGTCGCGGACGTACTGGTCACCGACTACTCCTCGCTGATGTTCGACTTCGCCCACACCGGGCGTCCCATGCTCTTCTTCACCTACGACCTGGATCGTTACCGCGACGAAGTCCGCGGCTTGTACTTTGACTTCGAGAAGCGGGCTCCCGGCCCGTTGATCTCGGACTCAGGGGAGCTGATCGACGCGCTGGAGCGTCTCGCGCGAAACGCGCCCCCCGAGTACACGGCGTTCCGAGAGGCCTTCTGCGACCTGGACGACGGCCGGGCCGCCGAGCGGACGGTGGACCGGATACTGCGAGACCGCTGAACCGCGACGGCATCGCGGCCCTCGGGTCGGGGCAACCGCAGGCGGCCCCCGGCCCCCGCACATTCGTGGTGGAGTACCCAAGCAGCTGGGCGGCTCCCCCACCTCCTGCCCATGTCACGCGCAGACGCCGCCCCCGCACAACAACAGGCACAGCACCCTGACCTCACGGGCCGCGCGTGGTTTCGGCCGCAGGGTGCCGACTGTCAGTCGATTCCCCTGGATTCCCCCAGGGCTTGCCGACACCCTGACGTGCATCGAGGTGCGAGTAGTCCACGACCAGCAGGGCCAGATCGTCGCCCAGCGCATGGCCACGTCGGCCATACCAGTCGACGAGGCCTGCCGCCTGCGAGGAGGCTGGACTTGACCGAAGGCGTCGACTCGATCGACCGCGCACGGTAGGTGCCGATGCTGGGGGTTACGGGCAATTCGGGTGAACCATGATCACGAGACTGGTAACCGTCCGTAGCGAGCTGTTACGTTGCGCATGCATCCGGTTCGGGTGCGAACTCCCGTTCGTCGTATCACCCCGGAAGGGGCGTGTTCGGCATGCGCAAAACTCTCCGTATCCCCCGTATTCCCTCTGGCAACCGACTCCCTATCGCCGTGTCCATCGCGGTACTTACCCTGGTCTATGGCCTCTCGCCCGCGGCGGCCGCCCCGTCGTTGGCCGGCTCGCCGGCCTCCAGTCATGGGTTCACCACCCTCGCGGCGCCCCTCGACGGCGAGGAGCCCTGCCCCGGCGGCGAGGCCAAGCCGTGCTCGGCTTCTCCCGAGGAGCGCGGATCGGTCGACAAGGACCGCGACGCCGCGAAGCAGGAAAGCGCCGCCGCGAAACAGGACATCGGGGCCGCCAAGCAGGCGGCACAGAAGTGTCCGGCGGAATCCAAGTCGTGCATGACGGACCTGATCGGCGGCGGTGCGACGCAGGAGACCGACATGGCGCAGGCCCGCGGTGAGCTGGGCACCATGCGCCCCGAGCCGTCCGGCAACGCCGCGACCGCCCTGACCGGCACGTGTCCCTCCTTCGCCGCCGACCTCCCGGCCGGCCTGTCCGAGTCCTCCGAAATGACTGCTCTGTGTGGGGAGATGAACCGGTGAAGACGATCACCAATGCCCCGGGCCGGCG
This sequence comes from Streptomyces sp. NPDC059957, assembly GCF_042730015.1. NCBI lineage: Bacteria > Bacillati > Actinomycetota > Actinomycetes > Kitasatosporales > Streptomycetaceae > Streptomyces > Streptomyces sp. NPDC059957. Next base: position 157,931 of record NZ_JBHWMB010000002.1, read on the forward strand.
TACGGTCCTGGCCGCCACCGCGGTCCTCCTCGCGCTCGCCTGCACCACCGGCTCCTCGTACGCCGTCGCGCCGCCCGAGGTGCCGACCCCGATTGCCTACGAGGGCACGACCGCGCTGGCCTCGACGCAGAAGGTCACCGAGTACTGCGCCTCGCACCCCGGCGGCTGCCGGTTCGACATCAACCGGGCCGCGTCCGGCGAGTACTACAGCGCCGTCAAGTCCCTGGGCAACGCGGTCGTGAACTGCACCAAGGACGCCATCACGGTCGCGCGGGAGATCACCCTGCGCACGTCGAGCAGCGACAACCTGGGCGGTGAAATCACCGGGAAGATCTCGATCGAGGGCACGATCACCACCACCGGCGAGGTCACCGCGGGCGTCGACGCGAAGGCCAAGGGCGAGTTCTCCACCCCGGACAAGTCGAAGGGCCCGACTGCCACCGTCGGCGCCGAGGCCGGGGCTTCGGGCAGCGGGAAGATCGGTGGCTCCCTCGGCGTCAAGGGCGCCTTCGAAGGCGCCTTCAAACTCGCCTACCAGCGCACCTGGACGACCGAACAGACCGAGAAGACCACCTACAACACCACCGTCCGTCCCGGCGACGCACTCGTCTTCGGCGCCAGCTCCGCCATGCAGCGCATCGCCGGAGAGATCACCACGGGCAGCGGCCTCGGTATCCGCAAGGTCGTCGTCGACGGCCCTTCCACCGTCAACACCAGCACCTTCATCGCGGACACCTTCACCGTGCCCGGCAACACCTGCGACCGCCTGCGGCCGGAGGGCAAGAACGGTACGGAAGACACCACCGCTCCCGCCCCGCCCCGCGGCCTGACCCCCGCCAACCTGCCCGAGGGCTCCCGGTTGAAGGACCGCGACGTGCTCGTCCCCGGCACGCCCTGACCGTCCTGACCGCATGCCGAACCCCGTGGAGAACGTCATGGAATCCCGTCCGCGCCCTGCCGGACCCGCCCGCACCGCCATCCTCGCCCGTACCGCACCGGTCATCGGCCTGGGCCTGTGCCTCGGCCTTCTCGGCAGCACGACCGCCGCACAGGCCTCCGTGGCCGTCCCGTCCGCCCGGGCGGCCGCACCCGTACCGGTCACTGTCCTCAACGGCGACTTCGCCGGGCCGGCCTTCACCACCTTCAACACCGGCACCAACCCGTACGCCTGGTCGGTCGGTTCCACTGCCGGGCCCGGCACGACGGGCGGCGTCTGGCGCTGGTCGGCCGCCAACGGCGCCCACCCCGGCGGCCTGACCTCCGCGATGCTCCGGCTCCCCAGCGAGGCCACCCACGGCCTCAAGCAGCGGCTGCGCGGAGTGCGCAAGGGGGCACAGGTCACCATCACCTACGACGAAAGTCCCAGCGTCGGCAGCGCCTGCACGGCCGCCGCACTCGAACAGGGCCAGACCTACTCCCTCCGTGGCGAGGGCGGCTCCTGGGCCGGCCGGACCACCCTGCCCACCACTGAGAAGCTGTCCACCGGCTTCTGGAAGCCGGCCTGGCGCACCGGGGTCACCCTCGCCTTCACCGCCGGAGCCAACGAACCGCTGCTCACCTTCGTTTCCGGCGTCCCCGCCGCCCAGAACGCCAACGGCGCCTGCGGCCCGCTCATCACCAACGTCCGTGCCACCCAGGAGGCGCCGCCGGTCGACAAAACCATCCCGGCCGGCGCACTGCCGGCCTCCGAAGCCTTCCTCGGAAACGACCGCCGTACCGCGGCGGACGCCGTCGCCTACTGCAACGGCGCCGCGAACCGTTGCGCGTTCACCGCCGAGGAGGACTACTCGTTCAGCTACTACGCACCGGCCCGCGTCGCCGCCGAGACCTACCTCAACTGCACCCGCAACACCCTCAACCGCACCCGCCCCGTCTCCCCCGCCGACCGCTCCTACGGTGACCTCCCCGCAGCCGCCGGCCTGCCCGGCAGCGGCACCGGAGCCCCCACCAACATGGCCCAGCAGTACACCCAGGGCACGGGTCTCAGCCCCGCCTGGACCACCACGCAGACCCGCAACGTCACCGAGATCGTCCAACCGGCCGAAGCCTCCTGGATCGAGACGCAGGCCGGACGCCGGCGCACCGAAGGCTGGTTCACCGCCACCGTCAAGGCCACCGACCCCAACAACGACTGGCGCCTCCACACCGTCATCGACCACCCCGCCACCGACCTCTCCGACCGCATCTACCAGCGCACCGGCCCCCTGACCGCCTCGGAGAAGCAGCGCTGCCAGTCCGACCGCCCCAACGCACCCACCCCCGTCGGGGCGACCGCCCCCGCCGGCTCCGAGCGCTGACCACGCCCTGACGTCCGAGCCCCGCCACACCGGTCAGTAGGAGAGAAACGCCGGGGGCGGGGCCGGAACCAACGCTTCAGCACCACCCCAGAAGAGCGGGAGTCCCCACGACCGCCATCACACCCGGATGTACCACCCGCGCGCCGCGAGGAGCCGCGCGAGCGGAACGTAGAACAGCAACAGCCACAACAACGCCCACACGATGGATGCGAGCGGACCAGGCATCCACGAAGCAAGGCCGACCTCGGCGCCTACGCTCCATGCCGACCCCTCCTTCCCGTCGTACCGGACGGGAAGGGAACCCAGCGTGGTGATGACGAGCTCGGACAGGATGTAGAAGAACAGCGGGTTGCGGCCGAGAGCCACCAGGGTGTCTCCCACGGGCACCAACCCCCGGCGGACAGCGGCGGTCACGCTGCCGCCGAAGTACGGAAACCAGCTTCTGAGGCGATGGCCCCCGCCGGACCTGCCACCGTCGGCCGGGCGCGGAGGCAAGGGCCACAGCCCGCCGTCGAACGCCAGTAGGGCCAAGCCGAAGCCGGCAGTCATGATCCCGATGGTCACCAGGGCATACGACGGAGTCCACAAGTGCTTGCCGATCGGGATAACGAGACCCAGGACGAGGCCGAACCCGACGCACATCACGCCGCTGGTGATCAGCAGGGACGCACGCCGCCGTACACCGGCGATCACTTGGTAACGCCGCTTGTTCCGGACGATGTCCATGCCGACGACAAGACCTGCCCAGCAATTGACCAGTGCCACCAACGTCGACACGAGCCCTTCGGGGTCGAACTTCGCGCCGTCGTAATTGTGTTCAACACCCCATGCGCTTGTGTCGACGTAGGCTTGGAGCGAGCAGTTCGGTACCAGTGCATGGGCATCGGCGCATTCGGCCCAGGGGCTGTGAAAGGTGAACGTCGCCACGATCCAGACGGCGACACACACGAGCGGGAACCCGCCGAGCAGGAACGCCCGAACCAGAAGGCGGACAACACGGGTGCGCGCGTCTCCGGCGGGTGTCGCAACCTTCCTCTCGGAAGAGACCGGTCTGGTGACGGGCAGCATGGACCAGGCGCACGTGAGGTACAGCAGCGATACCACCAGGTATACGACCGCCAGTCGCTGCAGCACACCGACGAACCGCAAGTGCTCCCATACCCCGGGTGGAAACGGGAATGCGTTGAGAAACATGCCGATCGCATAGAGCAAGAGGGCTCGGCGCGCGATGCGCAGCACATGAGGCCGCCGGTACGGACGGCCCGGATCGTGTACTGCCGATGGCCGAAGGAATGCCGACATGGACACCGGAACCGCCATGCCCATGATGAACAGGAAGCCCGGAAAGACCAAGTCGGCGAGCGTCAGTCCGAATCCGTTCGCGTGCAGCAGAGCAGGAGCCGCCATCTCCGCCACCTGGCTGCCGATGATGATGCGCAACGCGACGGTGGAACCGCGAAAGGCATCCAATGAGTTGAGACGCCGACGGGCTGGTACGGGTTTCGACCCCTCAGTGATCGGTTGCGCCGTCGACGCGTCAGTGGCAGTGGGTATGGCGATGGGAACGGCCGCCGATGTCGTGCCCGACACGACGCCATCGCTTGTGCGGCTGATGTAGGAATCAATCCGCGGAAACATGCGGATGCCCCCAGTCCCGCTCATCCAACCCATGCATACCTCTCACTCGTGCCACGGTTCTTCATGTGTGGATCTCTGCGGCGTGACGTGAGCCGCCGGATCGCGGATCGAGAATTGCCGATCAGCGCAGAGCTTCGGGCATGCCGGCACGGATGGTCGCGCCTTTGCTGGCGAAATAGAAGTCTTCGCTCTCGAAGGCGGCTTGGGTCTGTTCACCGATGTACAGGTCAAGGTGCTTGGCGTCGTCGCAGCCGATGCTGCACAGGTCGTCGACGCGCCAGTGCGCGGATTTCACCCGTGCGCAGATCGCGCCGGATACGCCCGGACCGCAGTCGGTGACGCGGATCCGAGTGCCCGGTGCCAGGTGGTTGGCGGCGACGGACTGCCAGGGCACCAGGGCATTTTCGTGGGAGCCCACCGGGGAGGCGCTGGTCGTGAAGTAGCAGTGGCGGTCGAAGTCCCAGCCGAGATAGTCCCCGCGGGCAGTCTTGCCGAAGCCCTCCAGGCCCACGCGCTCCAGGTAGGCGGCGGGGTAACTGTCCGGGAGGTTGTGGCCGGCGCAGACCTGGCCGCGGATGCTGCGCCGCGGCCCGGGGTAAAACCGCTCGCTGGGAGTGAAGTAGACGGTGAGGGTGTATCCGCTTTGGGGCCCCGTGTGCATCTGCGGCATGTCGATGGTGTTCATCCGGTGGTGCAGACGCAGGCCGGCGTAGCCGAGAGCGGTGAGGGCCAGCAGGCCGCACGCCAGGCCTGCGAGGACTCTCCTGCCGCGCTTGGCGCGCGGGCGGCGTCCGGGTGATGGGGGCGCCCCGGGTGGGGCGGTGTTCAGCTGTGCGGTCATGGATGGATCTACTCCGTGCGTGTCGCAGAGGCAGAGGCTGACGCGGCAGCATCTGTGGTGACCGGGGCCGAGGCGTGCGCCACCTCCGGGCGGTCGACGGTCGTCACCCTGGCATGAGCATTCGAACGAACGGGCAGCGAAGCGAGCCAAAGAGCCGAAGTCACCCCGTTCGCCGCATCCGCCGTCAAGGGCGCGCGAATGCGGCTCATACCTGCGGAGTAATGTCCGCGCGCCACGGGAGACGCTCACAAACGATCTTCAATAGCATCTGGTGGCGTGATCAACGAGCTGCTCAGCCCGCCGCGTCCTCAGCCCTCCCCACCCGTTTTCGACGACCCGCGCGGCCACCGCCGCAGGATCGTGACCGTCGTGGGAGTGGCTGTGTGCTTCCTGTGCCTGTGCGTCCTCGCCGTGGGTGCCAGCGTGCTCTACGCCGACCCCAAGGCGCCGACGACAGGCCCGGCCAAGGCTGACGCGACCACCCGGCGATGAGGGCGATGTCGCCCCGCGGGCACTGGTGGGTCCTGGCCGGTGTCCTGACGGTGTTCCTTGCGGCCCTGGTCCTGGCGACCTCGATCCTGCGTGGCGTCGGTGCGCCGGGCACCACCCGGGACCGGGATCCGGACGGTCTCGTGCCCCAATCCGTGTCGGGCGGCGGCCCCGTCGTCGACACCCGAAGTGGCAACCCGGTCAGCCTGGACGTGCGCCCGGGCACGGTGTCGCTCACCTTCGACGACGGCCCGGACCCCACCTGGACCCCTCAGATCCTCGAGCTGCTGGCCGCCAAGCAGGTACCGGCGACGTTCTTCGTCGTCGGCCGGCACGTGGCCGAACACCCCGAGCTGGTCCGGGCACAGACCGCCGCAGGGCACGAAGTCGGCCTGCACACCTTCACGCACGCCGACCTCGCCACCGCCCCCATCTGGCAGGTGCGCGTGGAGCTCGCCGCCAGCCGGGCCGTCCTGGCCGGAGCCACCGGAACGAGCACGACGCTTCTGCGGCCGCCGTACTCCTCCATGTCCGACGCGGTCAAAGACCGCGACTGGCGCGCCACTCTGCGCACCGGTGCCCTCGGCTACCTGACCGTCCTGTCCACCCAGGATGGTCTCGACTGGGAGGCACGAAGCGCCGAAGACATCGTGCGCGACGCCTCGCCGCAGGACGGTCGAGGGGCCGTCGTCCTCCTGCACGACGGCGGTGGAGACCGGTCCCGGACCGTCGCGGCCCTGGGGCAGCTCATCGACACCCTCAAGGCACGCGGATACCGCTTCACCACCCTGAGCGAGGCGGTCGGCCTGCCGCCCCAGACAGCCTCGGCCCCATGGTTCGACCGCTGGTACGGGAGCGCCCTGATCGGCCTGATCCAGGCAGCCGTCGCCGTGCCCCCCGCTGCCGCGTGGCTGCTGTACGCGGTGGCTCTGCTCACCGTCTTCCGCCTGCTGCTGCTCGCCGTGGCTGCGGCAGCACACCGAAGGCGCACCCATACCCGGGCAGTGCCCGGACCCGTGCCCCGCGTCTCCGCCGTGATCCCTGCCCACAACGAGCAGGCGACCATTGCCTCCTGCGTACGCGCCCTGCTGGACGGCGGCTGCGAGGACATCGACATCGTCGTGGTCGACGACGGCTCCACCGACGACACCGCGGCAGCGGCCCGCTCCGTGGCGGACCCCAGGGTGCGCGTCCTGACCCAGCCCAACCAGGGCAAGCCCGCCGCCCTGAACGCGGGCGTCGCCCACGCCGCGCACGACGTGATCCTCATGGTCGACGCGGACACCATGATCGCCCCGGGCGCGGTGGCCCGCTTGGCCGCCGCCATGGCCGACCCGTCGGTCGGCGCGGTGGCCGGCAACACGAAGGTCGCCAACCGCAAGGGGCTGCTCCCCCTGTGGCAGCACCTCGAATACGTCATGAGCTTCGGCCTGGAACGCCGGCTGTTCGACCTGGCCGGCGCCAGCCCGACCGTTCCCGGAGCCATCGGGGCCTTCCGGCGATCGGCCCTGGCCTCCTGCGGCGGCATCAGCGCCGACACCCTCGCCGAAGACACCGACATCGCCATGGCCCTGTGCCGGGCCGGCTGGCGCGTCGTCTACCGCAGCGACGCACACGCCCGTACCCACGTACCCACGACCATCCCGGACCTCTGGCACCAGCGCTACCGCTGGGCCTACGGCACCCTGCAGTCCATCTGGAAGCACCGGCACGCAGTCAGGGAAGCCGGCACCGCGGGCCGCCTCGGCCGCCGCACCCTCCCCTATCTGCTGCTGTTCCAGCTCGCCCTGCCGCTCGCGGCACCCCTCATGGACGCCGCCGCCCTGTACGGGCTCGCCTCCGGGACCACACCCGTCCCGCTGTTCACCTGGGCCGTCTTCAGCCTCGCCCAACTCGCCCTCGCCGCCTATGCCCTGCGCACGGACAACGAGAGCCTGCGCCACCTGTGGCTCGTCCCGCTCCAGCAGATCTTCTACCGTCTGGCTCTGTGCCTGGTCACCATCCACGCCCTGGTCGCCGCAGCACTCGGGGCAAGCCCCCTGTGGCGGAATCCCTCGACGACCCATGCGGAGGTGCCGACGCATCCAGCGACGGTGTGACCGCCCATCCGTAACGGACATGAGCGAGACCGGCCGCAAGCGCGTCGGCGCCCCAGAGCCCGCGGGTCAGAGGGTGCTGCCGCGGTAACGGTCGAGGTAGGCGGCGGCGAGTTTTGTGTGAGCGTGCCGGGCCAGTCGCCGGTCAGGGGTGGGCGCATGCGGGATTCCGCGGCGTGTGCCGCGTGGTGGGCGGCGGCTTCTGGTGACGGCGTCGCTCGATGCTCGGACCATGGGCATCCCACCACCTGCCGGGGCGCGACCCAGGGCCCCCGACGGGTCGCACATACCCGATCCGGGATTCCGGTATGGAAAAACCGGCATCACAAGTCATATAATTTCGGACATGGAACTGGCGGAGCCCCGGACCAGCTGGACGTTCGTCACGAACCACGCCCGGATCCTCGCCATGATCCTGGGCGATCCGGAGATCCGCCTGCGGGATCTGGCCGAGAGCTGCCGACTCACCGAACGCGCGGCCCAGGCCATCGTCAAGGACCTGGAGAACGCCGGATACCTCACCCGCGTACGCCGCGGTCGCCGCAACCACTACGCGGTCACACCCGGCACCTTCTTTCGCCATCCGGCCCAAGGACACCACGAGATCGCGGGCCTCCTGCAGCTGCTGGCCTCCCCGGACCCAGAGGTCCAGACGGCCGGACACCCTCCAGCGGACGGTGATCACCATGAGCGCAACCTCCGCTGAACGACGAGGCGGCCCGTACCGGGCCCCCAGCGGGCCGTTTTCCTGCCAGACCTTCCCCGGCCGCGGGATCGGGAAGGGAGCACAGCCATGAGCTCGCACTCCTCGCGCCCCCGTGCCCCTACGTCACAGAGCGACGGCACCCTGCGCCCGCCCGTAGTGATTGTCGTCCTCGAGCCCGGACCACACCGGATACTCGCCCGCGTCCGCGGCGAGGTCGATAGCGATAGCGCCGGCGACCTGCGCGAGGACCTCACCCTGGCCCTCGCCTCCAGCCATGACGGCCTCGACGTCGACCTGTCCGCCGTCACCTTCTGTGACAGCTCAGGCCTCCACGTGCTCCTCGACCTGAACCGGCTCGCACTGGAAACCGGGAGATCTCTCATTCTCACCGCTCTCAGCCGCCCCGTCACCCGCCTGCTGATCCTCACCGGCACCCAGCAGGTACTCACCGTCCGCTGCCCACCCACAGCGAACCATCCGCTCCGTCCAGGAGCAGAAGCGGATTTATGGCCCGCAGGAAGAGTGCAAAGACCCATGCGGGCTGCGGCACGGTAGGTGCCTGCGGTGTCGGCGGCAGGACGGGCGCGGTGACGCCCGCACCTTTGGAGGCTGATGTGACGCGTGACCGGATCGGACTGGCCCAGGTTCTGGCAGCCGCGGAGGCCGCCGCGCCCGTGGACTCCCTCGATGTGGTGGCCTGCAACCTGCGTGACCGGTTCGGCGCCAGGTACGTGTCGTTCCTGTTCGTCGACATCGTCGGCCGGCGCCTGCTGCGCGTCCACGACACGGACGACACGGCGTCCCCGTACCGGGAGGAGCGTGCAGAGCAGGTACCACTTGTCGGCAGCAGTCTCTACGACGAGGTCCTGCGCTCCCAGGAACTGGTGTGCGCACCCGACGACGGGCAGGGCCAGCGGCTCCTCGCCCCCGTCACCAACCGCGGCGACACCATCGGCGTCCTGGAACTGTTCCTCAACGACGCCACCCCGGACGTACTGCAGCAGGTCAGGGAGGTGGCACACGCGCTGGCGTACATCATCGTCACCGACCGGCGTTTCACCGATCTCTATCACTGGGGCAACCGCACCACACCGGTCAGCCTGTCCGCGGAAATCCAGCGCCAGCTCTTGCCCACCGCCTCAGCCTGCGAAGCACCGCAGTTCGCTCTCGCCGGCGCCCTGGTGCCGGCCTCCAACATCGCCGGTGACACCTACGACTACAGCCTCAACAACCACACCCTGCACCTGTCGATCACCGACGCGATGGGCCACGACGTGGACGCCTCCCTCATGGCCACCCTCCTCGTCAACGCCTCCCGCGGAGCCCGCCGCGCCGGCGCAGACCTCTCCGAGCAGGCCCGCCAACTTCATCAGGCCCTCCTCGACCACGGCCGCCACACCATGGCCACGGGCCAGCTCCTGCGCATCGCCCTGGACGGAACCTGCGCCCAGCTCGTCAACGCCGGCCACCCCTGGCCCCTACGGCTGCGTGAAGGAGCCGTCACCGAACTGCACCTGGCCGTGAACCTGCCCTTCGGCTGCACCTCACTCAACGGCCCCTACGCGGTCCAGGACCTCGACCTGCAGCCCGGCGACCGGCTCCTGCTCCACACCGACGGCATGCAGGAACGCGACGCCGAAACCGTCGACCTCCCCGCCCTCCTTCGCAAAACCGCGGGCGACCACCCCCGCGAGGTGGTCCGCACCCTGGTCGGCGCCGTCAGCGACGCCTACGGCGGCCACCCGCCCAAGGACGACGCCACCGTCCTGTGCCTCGACTGGCACGGCCCCCACAACGAAAGCGCCCAGACGGACACCTGAATACGGGGGCGGCACATCGACGGAGTGGGTGGAAAGGGGGTGGACGGCCGCAGAGGGGGCAGGCGCCTTGCAAGCCCACCATGTTGGGAGACTCCGTGCTGACGTCCATGCTCGTCCTCGACCAGCCGGTGCCGCGCACCGGCCGGCCCACGACGACAGCACGGGGCGCCACCGACGACTTCCTCCATCACGCCGCCCAGGTCCGGGCCCCTGCCCGGCCCGAGTACACCGACGCGATCCTCTTGGTCGTCACCGAACTCGTCACCAACGCCATCCGCCACACCGACGGACCCGCCACCCTCCACCTCGAACTCCACGACGACCACATCGACATCCGCGTCACCGACACCAGCCCCGAACCCGCAGAACCCCGCCTCCCCCAGACCGACGGCACCGGCGGCTACGGCTGGCACCTCATCAACCGCCTCACCACCCACACCCACACCGAACCCACCCCCGACGGCGGCAAAACCATCCACGCCCACGCCCCCTGGTAACACCCGAGCACAGGAGAGCTCCCGCCCAGCTCCCGGGGCGCCGCATATGGCTGGGCCCGGTCTGGCCTTCCCAGGGGAAGCGTGACACGCTCGAAGGACCAACCAGCCTGGTCTGGTGGGAGACCCCGCGCCGCCAGGAGGCCAACCTATCGGGTGGCCGGCGGATGGTACGGGTGGTCTCGCTCGGCTTTGCGCGGCCCAAAACGGCCGTGCGCTTGACGGCCTTCTCCGCCCGAATCCGGGAGCCGACCGTAATGGGCTCCGATCCGAAGGCGGATCCGACCACCATGCACTCCACCCTGAGCGTCAGCACCACCATGGGAGCCGACCGGATCATCGTGACCATCGCGGGTCCCATCGACATGGACACCATCCCCCGCATCACCGCGGCCACCGACGTCCTCGCCCTGCACGACCGCACCCTCACCCTGGACCTGTCAGCCGTCACCTTCATGGACTCCAGCGGCCTCAACCTGCTCCTCACCCTGCGCGACCGCATACAGGCCGAACAGGGTGCGCTGGAGCTTCACGGCGTCCCCGCCCAGCCGCTGAAGGTCCTGGACATCACCGGCGCACGCGACCTGTTCACCCTCCTCACGGACGCCGCCCGTCTCCGGTCCGAGGTCCGTACGGGCCGACAAGACCTCGGCCAGGCCTGAGCGGCATCACCGGCCGTCCGAAGGGATCCCACCGACATGCGCCCCGCGGTTCCCGCACACAGGATGGGTACGCCTCCCTGCTCCCACGGTCAGGAACCGATCGCATGCCGGCACCATGCCCCCGAAAGCGGCGACTCCACTCACCCACCCGGTTCCCCGCAGCCGGCGGACACTCCTGCATGGGCGAGTGCGCGTGACGGCGCGGGACTCTTCGCCGGACCACACTGCCGACGGGCGCTACGTGGTCATCGACGGCCGACGCTGGCGTGCCACGGACCCGGACCTTCCCGCCGAGACTTCGGCTCGCCTGCGTGCTCACCTGATGGCGGCCCGGCGTGCCGTCGGCGCCGCCCTGCGGGCACACGACGAGGAGGCAGAACGCGAAGCCAGGCGCCGCGTGCAGACGGCGAAGGTCGCCCTCGGCGAACGCGGCACCCCGTGGTGGGACCAGACCGCCTCCGAACGCCGGACACGGTGGCTGGACGGACTCGCCGCACTGGATGGGGATCCCGGTCCGCGTTAGGCCGGGCGACGGGCGCGGGACCGCCAGGACCGCCAGGACAAGCAGGCCTACTCGATGCCCTCGTCGCGGTCGGACGCCGGCCAGACGTACGGCACGTCGTCCGGTACCCCGGGGAAGTGTCTGCCGTAGAAGTCAGGGTCTTTGCGCACCAGGGGTGCCTGCGCCACCCGTAGCCCGGGACGATCAGCCCCCGCAGCACCTGCACGGCCTCGACCCGCTGTTTGCCAAGTCGTCGGCTGTCGAGGACGGCGGCCGACGCCCGGAAAGATGCGAACGGAAGGAACGTTTGCACGGGGCTCTCCTCACTGCCTGCGCCGGGGTGTGTCCACGCCGCGCTGGCCGAAACCCGCGCCCCTCCTGCCTCCTCGCAGCTCAGGAAGCATCGCGGTACCGCTCGTCGGCGAGGCCTCCGGCTCCCAGCAGGCCGGTGGCTTCGAGGGGCTGGGCGGCCTCACGTCGCGCCAGTTCGGTGCGGGCGATGTGTGTGACGACGGGCGGGAGACATGCCCGGACGGGTTGGACGGCACGGAGCCATGCCGGCACGTAGACGGATGCCCTGCGCCGTTCCGCGGCGGTCGCCAGCCGATCGGCGACCTGTGGCGGACCAGTCGGGGCCGCGCGCTCCGTCCACCGTCCGGGGCGGTGCCCGGGAGAATCGGTCACGGATGAAAGGACGGCTCGCGCGCCGCGTGCAACCCGTGCGACCGGTTCGACGCCCGGAACGTGTCGCACTTGTTCGTCGACGTCGTCGGCCGGCGCCTGCTGCGCGTCCACGACACCAGGCCGCACTCCGCCTCGCCGCGATCCTCATCTGGGCACGACGCCGGCCAAAGAGACCGAATCCAGCGGCGCCTTGCTCAGGCGAGTTGCACCGGCGCGGTGCTCGAACCTCGGGCCGTGCCCGCTTTTCCCTGTACCGCTGCCACGCCGGTCGGCCCGTCGCCCACGGTCACCGTGTTCGTTACGCGGGCTGTCGAGGTGTCGATGACCGACAGGGTGTCCGAGTCGAAGTTGCTGACGTAGACGAGGGAGCCGCCCGGTCCGACAGCGAGGCCGTTGGGGCCGTCTCCCACGGCGACGGTTTCCGTGACGGCGCGGCCGCGGGTGCTGATCACGGACACGTTGTCGGACCCGATGTTGGCGACGTATACCTGTCGCCCGTCCGGTCGCACCCCGATTCCCGCAGGCTGGTCCCCGACCGGGATGCGGTCCGTTTCCGCGCCGTCGTGGACGTCGACCACCGACACGTCGTCCGAGGTCAGGTTGGAAACGTACAGGCGGCGGCCGTCGGGGGTGAGGACCAGAGCAGTCGGTCCGCTGCCGACAGGGACGGTGCCGGTGACCGTTCCGGTGGCGGTCCGGACCACTGAGACGGTGCCGGACGCGGCGTTGGCGACGTACAGGGTGCATCCGTCGGGCGCCACCGCCACGCCCAGCGGGGCATCGCCCACCGCGATGGTGTCCGTCACGGCACGGGTGCGGGTGCTGATCACCGACACGTCGTCCGACCCGACGTTGGCGACGTAGACGTTCCGGTTATCGGGAGAGACCGTCACTCTGCTCGGTTCGTCCCCGACAGCGATGGTGGCGATGACCGTCCTGGTACGGGCGTCGATCACCGACACGGTGTCCGCCGCGGAATTGGTGACATAGACGCGGGAGCCGTCCGGGCTGGCGGCCACGCTGTCCGGTCCGTCCCCGACGGGAACGCTCTCCACGACCGTGCCGGTGCCGGTGTCGACGACCGACACCGTGTCGGAGTGGAGGTTGGCGACGTAAACGAGGGCATCAGGGCTCGGGGACAACCCGACTGCCGTCGTCCCGACGGATGCGCCGGCCGTGTTTCCCGGTCCCATGAGCGCCGCTGTCACACAGAGCACCACGGCTGCTCGCCGCGCCAGGTCCTGACTCCTCATCATGGGGCCACGCTAAGACTCCGGAGCGGAAAGCCACGTGAGGCTCACGCTCAGGCTGACCGAACGGCGCATCGTGGCCGCCACCTACGCCGACTCCGTCTTCACAGAACCTAGTGCTGTGACCGGGCCGCCGACAGGATGTGGATCCCACCACGGGACTGTCTCCACCCACAGCCCGGCACGCGCTCGCACGGGCCGGGACCGGCTCTCAGACGGACGGTACGGAGCCGGTGATCAATGTGGTCAGCGCCGGCAGCCCGCCGTCGGCCAGGGCGCGACGCTGGCGGTCCGCAGGGGTTCCTTCTCGCAGCAGGCGGTGCGACAGGGCGCTCACCTCCCGGAGATCGCCGGAGTCTTCGAGAGCGGGCGTGATGTGGCGCATGAGGGCGCACAGAGCGTCGCCGCTGCTTCTGGGCCGACCGTCCGGCCCCATGAGGGTGCCGTTCAATCCGTACCGGGCCGCGTGCCAGTTCGCGGCCTGGAGCACCTCCGGATCACCCGCGGGCGCGGGCGGCATGCCCGCCTTCTCCTCGGCGATCGCCGTGGCGACCAGAGCCCTGACGACACCTGCGAGCATCACGGCGTCGTCCGGCCGCAGTTGTACGTCCAGGCAGCGCACTTCGACGGTCGGGTAGCGGTCGGACAGTCTCGCCTGCCAGTAGACCTGTCCCCGGTCGGCGATCAGTCCGGTGGCCACCAGTGTCTCCAGGCGGCGTTCGTAGTCGGCGAGCCCCTCGAAGTACGGTGGCGGGCCGCTGACGGGCCAGCGGCCGAAGACGATGGTGCGCCAGCTGGCGAACCCGGTGTCCCGGCCGTCCCACAGGGGAGAGTTCGCCGACATGGCCAGGAGCGTCGGCAGCCAGGTCCGGATCCGGTTCAGCACGGCCACGCCCGTTTCCGGGTCGGGGATTCCCACGTGGACGTGCATCCCGCAGATCAGCTGCTCGTCCACCAGTTGACGGGCCTCGTCCTCGATCTTCAGGTACCGGGGCGTCCGGGTGACGGGCACGGGAAGAATCCCGCGCACCGGCGCCGCTCCGGTCGCCGCGATCAGGCAGCCGTTCGATTCCGCCGCCGTGGCGAGCGCATGGCGCAGCCGGAGTAGGTGGCCCCCGACTTCTTCGAGGTTCCAGCAGACGGGCGTGGCCACCTCTATCTGCGCCTGGAGCAGCTCGTCCTGGACCTCTCCCTGTTCCGCAAGGGCTCCGAGTCCGGCCGTTCGCCGCACTTCCTCCACCATTGGCTTCGGTGCGCCGGTTGCCGGGTCCAGCAGCAGAAACTCTTCTTCGACGCCAAAGGTGATCACCTCCTGCGGCTACCCGCCCACTCCATGATCACCCCCATCTGTCCGGTGCGGCTGGGCCGCGGTGGGCGGGGAGGTCCACAGGGCACTGCGTCCGTCCTGCCAGGCCGTACGGATGTGGGTGGCCAGACGGTCCTCCAGGAGGCCGGTCGCCGCGCAGCCGAAGGCCACGTCCGGCTCCGGACCGGGCTCCTCGGCGAGGAGTCCTCCGATGACCTCGTGGCGTACCACCTGCTCGTGGACGGCATCGGCCTCGACGTGCCCGGCGTAGAAGTGTTCGGCGGCCGGACCGGCCCCGCAGCGCCGCATCGCCTTGGCCAGGCGGCGGGAGCCGGGGGAAGAGGTGACTCGACCCGCACGTCCGCCCCCGCTGGCACGTCCATTTCCGCGTGGCCGACCTGGAGGACCCGGCCGGGGCGGGGTCGGCCTGCACCCGGATGGCGACGGAAACACAAAGGGGACGAATGGGGTTTCTCGGGGACATCAAAGCCGGGTGAGGGGGTAGCCGGGGACCATGGACACCCCCGGAACACCCCGGCGCACCAGCGAAGAGCCCCGCGTCCCCGACCCCGTGACCCGCCACCCCCGCCCGCCCTTCCCCGATCAGAAGCAGGAGCACCCCGGCTCGACGGAGGAGATGGATCCCCGCCCGGACCACGGCGAGGATTCCTACCGGGGCCACGACATACTTTTGGGCCAGGCGGCCCTGGTCACGGGCGGCGATTCCGGCATCGGCCGGGCCGTGTGCCTGGCGTTCGCCCGTGAGGGGGCGGACGTCGTCTTCACCCACCTCCCCGAGGAAGCGGACGAAGCGGACGAGACCGCGCGCCTGGTCCGTGAGGCGGGCCGCAGAGCCGTACCCGTCCTGTGTGACATCCGCGACGAGGCCGAATGTGCGGCCCTGGTGGACCGGGCCGTGAGCGAACTGGGGCGCCTCGACGTCCTCGTGAACAACGCCGCGTACCAGATGTCCCAGCCGGACGGGATCGCGGCCATCACCACGGAGCAGTTCGACCGGGTCATGAAGACCAACCTGTACGGGATGTTCTGGCTGACCCGCCGCGCGCTGGCCCACATGCCGCGCGGCGGATGTGTCATCAACACCGCCTCCGTGCAGGGCTACCAGCCCAGCCCCCACCTCCTCGACTACGCGATGACGAAGTCGGCCATCATCTCCTTCACGCACGGACTGGCCCAGATGGTCGCCGAGCGCGGCATCCGGGTCAACGCGGTCGCCCCCGGACCCGTGTGGACGCCACTGATCCCCGCGACGATGCCCGACACCACGGAGTTCGGGAAGCAGTCCCCCCTGGGCCGGGCCGCCCAACCCGCCGAAATGGCGCCCGCTTACGTGTTCCTGGCCTCGCCCCAGGCCAGCTACATCACCGGGGAGATCGTCAACGCCACGGGCGGCACGCCCCTGCCGTAAGCTGCCGCGCGCGCCCGCAGGCAGGCCGAGGACCGGGCGGTCAGCTCTTGGCGTCGAATCGCGTACCTCCTGGGCTCCGTCGTACCGGGCGCCGCGGCCGGCCACCCCGACGGCATCCACCCGGCGTCCGGGCTCGGCGCCCGGCCGGAACCGGCGATCGACCCGAAGGGGTGACGCGCCTGCGCCGTCCGCCCGGGCGCACCGTGCCGGGGTCGGCCCGAGGCCGGGGACGAAAAGACGCCCCCGCCGTTCGACGATCGCTCCCCGCGAGGTACGGCGCTCCGGTCGATAAGCTGGTTGTCACGAGCCCTGCCGGGTCGGCAGACATCCGCGTGAGGGGTAGACGGTTGAACCGGTTCGCGCGCCTGGCCACCCGCCTCCTGGCCGCCCCCAGGGCGCTGGTGTGGGTGGTCGGTGAGGGTACCGCCGTGGTCGAAAGCTGGCCGACCGGTTCCGCCGGCGCCGAAATGGCCGCGCTGTGCCGTCGCGTGGCGCGGCTCGGCGGCCCCCTGACCCTGGCGGGGGACGGTGACGAGGGGCCGGCTTTCGCGGGCGTGCCCCTGGTCGGCCCCGAGGGCGAGCTGCTCGGTGTGCTGGCCGTCACCGACAGCGGTCCGCGCACGTGGACCGAGGAGGATCTGCGGGATCTCGGGGATCTCGGCGCGGCGTGCAGCGCCCAGATGCGGCTGCGGCTGCGCTCCGACCAGGTGCAGCGCGCCGGGGAGGCGGCCGACGAGGCGGCATCGCTCGCCGAGGCCGAGGCCGACCGGATGGAGACCTTGCTGAGCCGAGCGCAGTTGTTGCTGCGGGCCGCGGAGGATCTGGGTGACACCAGCGGTCTGGAGGAGGTCTGGGCGCGGGTGAGTGAGCTGGCGGGCGGTGACCTCAAGCCCTCCTACGTGGGGCTGGCGCTGGTGGGCGAGGACGGACTGCTGCGGCAGGTGGGCGGGCCCAGCACGGAAGCGGAGCCCCTGAGCGGGCCGGAGGAAGGGTACGGAATCGATGCGTACCGGCCCGGTGCGCGGGCGGTACGGGAGCGGCACACGGTGATCGTCGCCGACCGGCGGACCATGCGTACCGGCCCGGTGCGCGGGCGGTACGGGAGCGGCACACGGTGATCGTCGCCGACCGGCGGACCATCGCGGACGGCTACGGCCCGGAGGCCGCGGCGGACTTCGACGCGCTGGGCCTGCACGCCCTGGTGTGCGTACCTCTGCCGAGCAGCGAGGGTGTCCTCGGCGTCCTGGAGCTCGGTTGGGACACTCCGCACGTGGTCGATGCCCCCGAGCGGGCGGTGCTGGTGGTTCTGGCCGACTACACGGCGCGGGCCGTGGAACGCGCCACCTACCTGGACGAGCGCGTTTCCGTCGCCCGACGGCTGCAGGAGGCCATGCTCACCGATCTCGTTCAGGTGCCCGGGCTGGAGACCGCCGCCCTGTACCGGCCGGCCGGGCGGCAGGACATGGTCGGAGGTGACTGGTACGACCTCTACCCATTGCCCGGAGGGCATGGTGCGTGGGCCGTGACGGTCGGGGACATCACCGGCCATGACCTGCGCGCCGCGACCCTCATGGGGCAGGTCCGCAGCATGCTCCGGCAAGCCGACCTCGACCACCCCGGCAGACCCCCGCACCAAGCCGTCGAGGCACTGGTCCAGGCCTGCCAGACCCTGGGCCTCCCGGCCGGCGGCACCCTCGTCCACGCTCACCTCACCCCCCGCCCCGCCGGCCACTGGCAGCTCTCCTGGACCAACGCCGGCCACCCGCCCCCACTCCTCACCCACCCCGGCGCACCCTCCGAGCCCGCCGAGCAGCTCCAGGCCCACGACATCCTCCTGCACCCCGCCCTGCCGCCAACGCCCCGCACCACCCACACCCGGCTCCTGGCCCCCGGCAGCACCCTCCTGCTCTACACCGACGGGCTCGTCGAACACCGCGGGCAGGACCTCGACGCGGCCGTGGGCGAAGCCGCACACCGCCTGGCCGCGGCAAGCACCGGCACTCCCCTGGACGATGTCCTGCAGCACCTCGCCGGCACCGTCGCCCCCGTTCACCCCGAGGACGACACCGTTCTCTTCGCTGTCCGCATCGCGCCCCTTCCCCCGTCGGCCCAGTGAGCGCGAGGCGCTGCGCAGCCGTATAGGGGCCGGCCCGGAACGGGCCCGCCGCCGCCACGGTGGCGGCGAGCCCGCTTCCCGGCGTCTTCGCCGGGATCAGGCGGCGGGCGGGAACCTGTCCCAAGCCCGGTGTTCGGACAGGGCTGCGGCGACGGTTCCCACCACCACCGCGCCGTCCTCGCCCACGGCGATGCCAGGCTCGTTCGCTGTGATGCCGGCCGTTTCGAGCAGGTGCTGGGCGCCGTTCCAGCCGCCGATTGCCTTGCCGTGGCGGTACGCCTCGGTGACGAGCAGCAGCACGCGCGGGTCCGCTGCCTCCGGCGGCCTGGCCGTACCGGCCTTCGCGTCGCGGGCACCGTAAGCATCTGCGCCCGCCTGGGGAGCCCCGGCCAGGAGGAGGGCGTCGAATTCGACGGAGCGGGCGGTGGCGAAGGTGCGCTGGATGGCGATCGGCTCGCCGTCCGGGTCGAGGGTGCCGCCGGTAGGGGCGATGACGAGAGGGACCATCCCGGCGCCCAGGATGGCCTGCCGGGCCGTCCGTACGCCGTCCAGGTCGGCCGTCGGGTCGGTGATGATGCCGATCACGCGTCCGTCGGTCGGCCAGGTCCCTCCCAGCTGGGAGAGGGCGGGGCTGGGGTCGGCGGCGACGATCGGCACGGTGGCTCCGGGGGCCTGCAGGCCGAGGCCCGCGGCGACCTGTGCGCACAGCTCGGGATCGATGTTCGCCAGCACCTTCAGGGTGCGTTCCTTGACGGCCTGTTCATAGCATTTGTTCAGTTCGAAGGTGTAGGCGGCGATGATGTGTTCGCGCTCGGGCGGGGTCATGCTCAGCCAGAACAGCCGGGGTTGGGTGAAGTGGTCCGAGAACGAGGCGGGTGCCTCACGGACCTTGCTCGCCTCGGGGACCGTGACGGGCGTCTCGATGTAGGCGCTCATGTCGGTGCCGGCGAGGAACGGGCAGCCTCCGTCGAGGCTGTTGGGGTGGTAGGGGGCGACGCCGGTGTGGACTGCGGTCTGGTGCATGCCGTCGCGGAGCATGTCGTTGACGGGTGCGTGCGGCCGGTTGATCGGGATCTGGCCGAAGTTGGGGCCGCCGAGGCGGCTGATCTGGGTGTCGAGGTAGGAGAAGAGCCGACCGGCGAGCAGCGGGTCGTCGGTGACGTCGATGCCCGGGACCAGGTGGCCGGGGTGGAAGGCGACCTGCTCGGTCTCGGCGAAGTAGTTCTTGGTGTTGGCGTTCAGGGTCATCAGCCCGATGGGCTGGACCGGTGCGAGCTCCTCGGGCACGAGCTTCGTGGGGTCGAGGAGGTCGATGCCCTCGAACGTCTGGTCAGCGGTGTCGGGGAAGACCTGGATGCCCAGCTCCCACTGAGGGAAGGCGCCGGACTCGATGGCGTCGAAGAGGTCGCGGCGGTGGAAGTCGGGGTCCATGCCGTTGATCAGCTGTGCTTCCTCCCAGACCAGGGAGTGGACACCCAGCTTGGGCTTCCAGTGAAACTTCACCAGCACGCTCTCGTCGGCCGCGTTGACCAGCCGGAAGGTGTGTACCCCGAAGCCCTCCATCATCCGGAACGACCTCGGGATGCCGCGGTCGGACATGTTCCACAGGGTGTGGTGGGTGGCCTCGGTGTGCAGGGACACGAAGTCCCAGAACGTGTCGTGCGCGCTCTGCGCCTGCGGGATCTCGCGGTCCGGATGGGGTTTTCCGGCGTGGATGATGTCGGGGAACTTGAGCGCGTCCTGGATGAAGAACACCGGGATGTTGTTCCCGACCAGGTCGAAGGTGCCCTCGTCCGTGTAGAACTTCGTCGCGAATCCCCGTGTGTCGCGGACCGTGTCGGCCGAACCGCGCGAGCCGAGCACGGTGGAGAACCGTACGAACACAGGTGTCTCCACGTCCTTGGCGAGGAACGCCGCCTTGGACACCTCGCCCACCGTGCCGTAGCCCTGGAAGATGCCGTGAGCCGCCGCGCCGCGCGCGTGGACGACCCGCTCCGGGATCCGCTCGTGGTCGAAGTGCGTGATCTTTTCGCGCAGGTGATGGTCCTGAAGGAGGACCGGGCCGCGCGCTCCGGCTTTGAGCGAGTGATCGGTCTCGTAGAGCCGCGCGCCCTGGGCGGTGGTCAGGTACGCGCCGCTCTGCGCGACACGGGCCTGGTCCGCCCCGGTCGCCTGCCCCGTGGGGCTCACCGTCTCGGGGCCGTCCTGATCCGCCTTCGGCGGCAGCGGCTCCGCAGGCTGCGTGGGCTCCGCCACGGGCGGCGACACGGGCCCCGGCTTGCCCGGCAGGGCTGCCTCGCCCGGCTCCGGTGCCGCGGGAGTGTGCTTCGTAGTCATGTCGTCTCCTGCTCGGGTGGGATGGAGTGGTCTGCCGGACGGTTCAGCCATGACCCGCAGGCACGCAGGCGTCCGCTCCCAAACGACGCCCCGGCTTTCTCACCCGCCGCGACGGGGTTCACGGCATGTGCCCGGCGCGGCATGCCCCGTCGGCCGACCGCGCGGTTCAGGGGGTGAAGAGGACCTTGACGGCGCCGTCCTGCTTCTTCTGGAACATCTCGTAGGCGTCCGGGGCCTGTTCGAGGGGCAAGCGGTGCGTGGCGAAGTCGTCGACGCCGAGCGGGTCCCCGTCGGTGAGCAGGGGGAGGATGTCGTCGACCGGTCCCCCGGCTTCAAGGACGTGACCGCCGGCCCGACCTCCTCCACGATGCCCATGGGCTCGTGGCCCAGGATGTCGCCGGGGTCGAGAAACGCGCCGAGGACCTCGTAGAGGTGCAGGTCGGATCCGCAGAGGCCGGTGGTCGTGATCCTGACGACCAGGTCGTCCGGGTCGCGGATCGTGGGATCGGGCACCGAGTCGACCCGTACGTCGCGCTTGCCGTGCCAGGTGAGTGCTCTCATGGCGCCTCCTTGGGAACCGCCTGCCCGGCTCCGCATTTGTCCGCCTTGTCCTTGCGATCGTCACGGTGCGCGTGCCCCCGGTCGTACCGATCAACCGGATTCGTCCGGACTTACACGCACATGTATCCGCAACGACACGGTGCGTCACCGACGAAGCGTCCGCGCATCAGCCCCTCTCCACGGGGCAGTCGCCGGACATGAACCGATCTTCGAACGACGGCCGCTCGTACTGGATGCAGACGGCGGACCTGCCGTCCTTCGCTCCTCTCTCAAGGGCGGCGCAGGCGGATGCGGCGGTGATCGGCAGCGGCATCGTCGGGCTCAGTACGGCGTGGGAACTCGCCCGCGCGGGTCTGCGGGTCGTCGTGCTGGAAGCGGACCGGCTCGCGGGAGGCGTCACCGGGCACACGACAGGAAAGCTCACCGCCCTGCACACCGCCGTGTACGACAAGCTCCGCACGGAGCACGGCGAGGACGCCGCACACCGGTACGCCGCCTCCCAAAGCGCCGCGCTGCGTCACGTCTTCGACGTGGCCGCGGAACTCGGCATCGACTGCGAACTGGAGGAACGCCCCGCCTTTACGTACGGCCGCGACCCCGACGGCGTGGCGGCCCTGCGCGCGGAGGCCGGGGCGGCCCGGGCAGCCGGTCTCAACGCTTCGTTCGTCACCGCGACCGGCCTGCCGTTCCCGGTCGCCGGAGCCGTGAAGGTGGAGGACCAGGCGCAGTTCCATCCGCTCAAGTACCTGCGCGGCCTCGCCGCCGACATCGTCGCGCTCGGCGGCAGCATCCACGAGGGCACCCGCGTGACCACCCTCGACGACGGCGATCCGTGCCGTCTCACCACCGACTCGGGTGCCACCGTCTCCGCCCGGCACGTCGTGGTGGCCACCCACCACCCCGTCTTCGACCACGCCCTGCTCGCCGCCCGGCTGACCCAGCACCGCGACCTCGTGATCGCGGGCCCCCTGCCAGCCGGCCTGGATCCCCATGGCGTGTACATCACCGAAGAGGGCGGCAAGCGATCGGTCCGCACGGCGCCGCTCGACGACGGCGGCCGTCTCCTGATCGTCACGGGAGAGGCGTTCGCTCCCGGCGAGGGGGAAGACACCGAGGCCGGGTACGAACGCCTGCAGGCCTGGACCGAGCAGCGTTTCCCCGGCTTCACTGTCACCCACCGGTGGGCGGCACAGGACAACAGCGTCACGGACACCCTGCCCCTCATCGGCCGGCTGCCCGGCGGTGGCGAGAACGTCTACGTCGCCACGGGCTTCGCCGGCTGGGGCATGACGGGCGGGGTCCTGGCCGGGACGATCATCGCGTCCCTCGTCGACGGCGGAGAAGACCCGTGGGACGGTCTCTACGACCCCGCCCGCCTCGGCTCCACCCTGCGCTCCGCCCCGGAGCTCCTCAAGGCCCAGTGGGAGACCGGGAAGCACTTCGTGAAGGATCGCCTGGACACGCTCGGCGATGGCACCAACGGCCCCGTAGGCAGCCTGCGGCCGGGCGAGGGGACGGTGGTCAGGGCCGGCGGCAAGCCCTGCGCCGTGCACCGCGACGACCGGGGCGGGCTGCACGCCGTGTCCGCCGTCTGCACCCACCTGGGATGCCTCGTCGCCTTCAACAACGCCGAACGCACCTGGGAATGCCCCTGCCACGGCTCCCGCTTCGGCATCGACGGCGGCATCCTCCAGGGACCGGCACTCGAACCCCTGGAACAGCTGGATCCCGGAGAGCTCTGACCCTCGCCGGGCCCCCGACCACCGCACCGGCCGCGGGCCCGGATCAGCCGAGGTGCCGTTCCAGCCAGTCCGCCGAGGCACGCCGGTACAGGCGCCGGCTGTCCGCCCGCAGGAACTCGTGGCCCTCGTCCTTGAGCGTCAGCAGCCGAGCAGGGACACCCCGCTCGCGCGCGGCGCGGACGAACTGCTCGGATTCCGTCGGCGGCACGTGGGTGTCGTGTTCCCCGTGAACGGTCAGTACGGGGACGCGCAGCTGGTCGATCCGGCTCATCGGGGACAGGGCGAGCAGAAGTTCCCGGTCCCGCTGGGGGTGCGCGTACTTGGCGGCGGCGGACTGCGCGATCCACGGCTCCGTACCGGCGAAGAACGTGTCGAAGTCCGACATCCCGCAGACGGCGACCCCGGCGCGGAAGAGTTCCTGATGCCGCACCAGGGAGGCCATGGTCAGGTAGCCGCCGTACGAGCGGCCCATCACCCCAAGTCGCAGGGGGTCGGCGTATCCGAGGGCGACCGCGTGGGCCGCGCAGTCGGCGACGTCGTCGATCGCCGCGAACGATCAGGTCCGAGTACCGGAATTCGTCACCGTCCTCGCCATGCTCCGCCTCGAATCCCATCGCGAAGGTGGCGAGGCCCTCCTGCCCCTGCTCGGCCAGCAGGGCCACGATCAGGCTGGAGTCCAGGCCGCCCGACAGGAGCACGCCCACGGGTACGTCCGGGGCGCGGGCACCGTGCCGTGCCAGCTCAGGTACTGGTGGAGGGCCACCGGGTCGAGGGACGTGTCGACTCCCCCGCCCGCCAGTAGGGCCGGAAGGGAAGAGGCGAAACGCAGTCGGTCCCCGTCCTGGGTGACATACAGGGGCTTGATGCCGAGCCGGTCACGGGCCAGGACGACCCGGCCGGTGTAATGCTCGACCATGGCGAAGGCGAACATGCCGACGAG
The DNA here is from genome assembly GCF_042730015.1 of Streptomyces sp. NPDC059957. Lineage (NCBI taxonomy): Bacteria > Bacillati > Actinomycetota > Actinomycetes > Kitasatosporales > Streptomycetaceae > Streptomyces > Streptomyces sp. NPDC059957. The sequence continues at coordinate 181,841 of NZ_JBHWMB010000002.1, forward strand.
GAACTCGACGCACTCCGGACCCCACTGGGCATAGGCCTTGACGACCACTTCGGTGTCCGAATCCGAGAAGAAGCGGTGCCCGAGTCCTTCGAGGCGGCCGCGCAGCTCACGGTGGTTGTAGACGCAGCCGTTGAAGACGGCGGTCAGACCCAAGTGAGCGTTCGTCATGGGCTGGGCACCGCGCTCGGAGAGGTCGACGACCTTCAGGCGTCGGTGCCCCAGCGCCACGGAGCCCTGCGACCAGGCTCCCCTGCCGTCCGGTCCCCGCGGTTCCAGCACATCGGTCATCCTTTCGACGGCGGCGAGGTCGGGCCGTCCACCGTCGAAACGCACCTCCCCGCTCAAGCCGCAGATGTGGAGTGCCTGCCCGCACGGGCGGTTCTTAAGCGGACCCGTGCCCCACCCACCCCGGAGTGCGCCGTTGGCGTCAGCCCTCCACTCCGGTCGAGGTGTGGGCGGTGCCCACAGGCTTCGATTCGGGTGAGCCGCGCTGGCGCAGGTACACCGAGAGGATGACCATGGCGGCGACCGCCAGCAGCTCGGACTGCCAGTTCTGCAGCGTCCGGCTCCAGAAGTCGGGCCGTGTGAGGTACGCGCCCCAGCCGACGGGGGCCTGGAGCTGCCGCAGCCGCTGCTCGTCGTACGCCGACCTGCCCGAGACCGACTGCGCGAACCAGGACCCGGCGAACAGGAGCGCCATGACCAGGCCCAGCGAGCGGGAGTACAACCACTGGCGCCAGTCCTTCGTGCCAGCCCAGCGGGGCGAGTCCTCCTTGGCGTGATCCCCCAGGTGCTGCTCCTGATCGGACTCCGTACCGATCTTGTGCAGCTCCTTGGACTCTGGGGAGCCCCGCTGGACCAGCCACACGGTCCCGAAGATGTAGAGGAAGAACTGGAGGAACTCGGACTGCCAGTTCTCCGTGACGTCCACGGCGAAGTCGGAGGTCGTCACGTACTCGCCCAGGCCGATCCGCTGGAGGCCGTCGACGGCCAGCTGATCATTGAACTCGGCGTGTCCGACGAAGGCCTGCCCCGCCAGGACCAGCAGGAAGGCGGACCCGAACGCCAGGGTGAGGCTGTTGTCCCGCCAGAACCCGCTCCGCCGCGGCTTCGCGCGCGTGTCGCCGCTCACCGGTGCATCGCCCCGATCGCGGTGAAATAGGCGAGCCCGCCCACCACGACGACGAGGCACGTCACAAAGAGGAAGCGCATCCTCAGCCGCCCTTCAGCGCGCACTTGTAGGGCTGCTCTCCCTGAGGGGTGCAACCGGCCGCCACGACCTTCCATCCACCACCGAACTGCGACAGGAACAGCGTGTCTCCGTCGAGGCGCAGCATGGCCTGGCGCCCGTACACCTCGACCGCGCGCACCGCCCCCGTCTTGGGCAGCGCCTCCGCCCCGATCGCCTCCGCGCAGGTCTTCTTCTCGTCCTGCTCCAGCTGCCCCATCGTTTCGGGCGCCAGCAGCCCGCAGGCGGTCGTCCCGTCCCCGGAGGCCAGGGCCCGCTCGAAGCCTTCCCCGGCGGTCCGTGCCCCGTCCACCCTGCCCGCCGGTGCCCCGCACCCGACGATGAGCACACCCACCATGCCCGCGCACAGGGCCGCGCGAACGGCGGCCCCCACCGCCGGTTGCGCCGACGGGTACGGCGGAGCCTCGTTCACGCTACTTCTCGGGGAACACCACGACAGCGGCATCTCCTACATATGCCCTGGCCGCGGCCAGAAACCTGCCCGGTGCCCGCCGACCACCCGCCCGGCCCTGCCCGGGGCCCCGAACCGGTGCGTGGGCTCCGAGCCCCCCGCGTCGGCCGCTCTATGTCGCGGCCGAGCCTGCTGGGCCCTCTCGCGCACGTCTCCATCGGCCGGTGGCGGGAGTCAGAAGGCGTACCGGATCCGCAGCCACGGTGCGTGCGTGGCAACCAGCGTCCGCATCGTCTCAACAGCCTCACCCTTGACGCCGCCCCGGTAGCGGACGTTCCAGCTGCCGTTCTCGGAGCGTTTGGGCTGCTGGAGGTCGGGCCGCCACAGGACGTCCTCGGCGCGGGGGTGCCAGCCCAGGTTGAGGACGTGCAGGTCCTCGTTGTGCGTCAGCATGATCACCTCCGCGGCCGCCTGGTCCTTCACCGCGGCCGGTAGGACATCGTCCATGTGCCGCAGGAGAAGGGCCCAGTCCGTGTCCCACCCGGGGCGCAGTACGACGGGTGAGAGGTTGAAGTGGACCTCGTATCCCGCCTCCAGGAAGTCCCCGGCGGCGGCGATACGGCTCCCCACCGGGCTGGTGCGGATGTCGAGCAGCCTGGAGTCCTCCTGCGGCATCACGGAGAACCGCACGCGGGTGCGGCCCCGCGGATCCAGCAGGAGGAGGTCCGGATTGACGAACTTGGTGGCGAAGGAGGCTTTGGCGGAAGGCCACCGGGCGAAGGCCCGCACGATGTCGCCGACGTTGTCGCTGATCAGCGCGTCGACGGAGCAGTCACTGTTCTCTCCAACGTCGTAGACCCACGCAGTGGGGTCGCACTGGTTGGGCTCCGTCTTGGGGCCGAGGCGCGCGACGTGCCGGGCGAGGTGGGCGATGATGCGCTCGATGTTCGTGAAGACCGTGATCGGGTTGGCGTAGCCCTTGCGGCGCGGTACGTAGCAGTAGGCGCAGGCCATTGCACAGCCATTGGCGGGGCCCGGCGCGATCCAGTCCGCGGAGCGTCCGTTGGGGCGCGTGGTGAGCGTCTTCTTCTCCCCCAGCACCAGGACCTCGCTCTTGATGCGCACCCAGCGGTCGACGTTGCCCGCGTTGCCGTGCAGGTCCGGGATCCCCCAGTGCGAATCCACGGGGACGATCTCGGCGTCCGGGAAGCGAGCGAGGATCTGGCGGCCGCGCGGGGAGGCCGCGGCGGCGGGCTCGGCGCGGATCTCCCGTACGGAGAGCAGCCGACGGGCGGCCGGGGAGTCGCGGAACAGCGGGCCGGCGTCCGCCGGGACGTGCGCTTCCCGCCCCGTGTCGATCTCCTCGATGCCGAAGAGGGCGTCGGCCTGTCCCTCGTCCGGTCGGCCCCGGTGGTGCTGGGTGCCCATGTGCCGCTCCTGCTGTGTCTCGGCCCCTGGCGGCCGTGCCGTGAGGGCGACGGCAAGGGCGCAGCGCGGGGAAGCGGCCGATGCGTAGCGCTGCTCCTGGTCGGGAGCCCCTCTCCTCATCGCGACCGCCGGGAGTCGAAGGTGACCTCATCCGCGGCGCAGATGTGGGCTGACATGTTGCGGCGCATCATCCGCAGGGCCGCGTCGGCGAGGTCGCGGTCGATGTGGGCGACCGCATCGGACGCCACGACGACATCGAAGTGCCTGATGTGGGCGTCGAGGGCCGAGTACAGCACACACTGTTCGGCCACCTGCCCGCACAGAACCAGGCGCTCGGCTTCAAGCTGCCCCAACAGGTAAGCCAACGGGGTTTCGAAGAAGATCGAATGCCGTGCCTTGACGACGAACAGCGAATTTTCGTCGGGCGCGACCGGCGCCACCAAATCGCTGTGCCTCCCGTCGAGAGCCGCCCTGAGGATCTCCCCGTGGTGAGAACGCCATTCCCCGAAATTGTCGTTCACATAGATGACGGGCGAATCGCTGTCACGGGCGTGCTCCAGCAACGTCGTCACGCCGGGGAGCGCTTCACGGACGGACTTGACCAGGGCCTCGGCGTCCTCGTGTTCGTACGTGTTCAGCATGTCGATCACGATGAGCGCCGTACGGGTCACGGGCCACCCCCTCTCGTCTCGTCCCATGGAGGGCCGGAAGGCAGCTCCGGACTACGCGCTTCATCCGTGCGTGGCGTCACTGTCAGCAGTCGCCCCGGCGAGGCGGGCTCGCGATGACCACCCTCGCTGTCCGAGTCTCCGGCATTCGGGCCGGTGCAGCGAGTGCGGCGTGCTGAACGATGACCCGCCGGTCGCCCGCCTGTAGGGCACGCACCGCGGCTCCCGGGACGAGGGCAGCTCGGGCCGGCGGGGGTGAATCCCGGCGCGGCCACGGTCCCGCGCTTACGAGTCGGCGCTCCCTCTGACCTCGACCGCGTCAGTGCCCGTCGTCGGCGGCGGCTCCCGGGCCGTACCGCCGCGGGCTGTCCGGGCGGAAAGTGTGGTCGGGGTGACCATAGGTGCGGCGTGCCTCCTTCATCTCGGCCTCTCAGTGCGCTGCCCTCCGCGCGGAACCACTCTCGGTGGGCAGCGAGCCCGCCACCTATCGGGGGCTCGCGACCAGCAGCGCGAGGCTGGCGAGGAGACCACAGCACCATGCGGTACGGGCCGGAACGGCCGACCCCGGCACATGACAGCGCATGGTCCGGAGCCGGCGGTCCGGCATCCGGTTCCGAGGCAGTTCGGCTTCGATGCCGTCCGGGACATCGCGTTCCTATGGGGTCAGCGGGACGGCGTTCATGCCCGGGGCCAGGTCACGTGGCGCGGCCGCCTGGGGCAGCGGCGGAGTTTCGTACCGTTGGCTCGCTCATGAAGATCTCCCTCGGCGCGATCGCCGCCGCTCACCGCAGGCCACCGAAGGTCGGACGCATGCCGTGGATGTGGGGGGGAGTTGCTGGCGGGGCTACTCCGCCCCTGCCGCCCGAGCGTGGGGGAAGCGGAGGCGCACGCCCAGTGCCGCCCCTCATGGAAAGCTTTGAGGGCCCGGCACTGCCCGAACGCGGGCCGGTCAATCATGCCTCGACTGTTGCAACCAGCACGGCGTTGCGGCTTGGGGAACTCCGCGGCTTCCTCGCCACGCGCACGACCTCCCCACAGGACCCGTACGGCCCGTGCGGCCTCCCAGCCCGTCGATGAGGGCCGAGACCCCGCCTCCTGTGACATTCCTGCCCGGTCAACGCGGGCCCCCGCGATTCGTGACCGGTCAGCCATGCGCACGGTTTGCCTTCTGAAGCCCGCTCCTGCCGGCTCCCCCGGACAGGGAGAACCATGGACCTGCACAGCCGTCTCCTGCTGGATGACAACATTCTGATCGTCACCGTCCACGACCCCGTCACCACGGAGCAACGCGCCGCCCTCACCGAAGCCATCGACCTGCTCCTCGGCGAACACCGGCCTTCGGCCCTGGTCATCTCGCTGGGCCCGGCCGCAGGCACCGCCGCCACCGTCTCCGCCGTCCTGCGCACGCACCGCCACTGCACGGACCACGGCATCCCCATGGCCGCAGCCACTCCCCACCCCGCCACGCGCCAACTCATCCAGACCAACCAGTCCTCCCTCCCCGTTCACACCCACACCGACCACGCGCTGCTCACCACGAGGAACCTCCTGCGCCGTCGTCTCCCCGCAGAGAACAGCCAGGATGCGAACGCCGCAGAAACCTGACATTGGCGCGCGGCAGGCGATCCCCCATCACCGGTGGTCAGGACCTGTTGCGGCGACGGTGAAATGTTCCCGCGACCGCGACCCACGATCGATTCCGCGCCCTGGTTGCCGTGCCGTGGCAGGGGTAGGCGCGAAGTATCGACCAGCCTGGTCCAGTGGGAGACCCGGAGCTACCTGTGCCCTTGTGCGCCGCTGGAGCTGCGGGATCTTCGCTCGGCTGTGCGCGGCACCGGTCGCGCGCTTGACGGCCATGCTCCGTCCGACGTGGGAGCGGCCGTGATGGGCTCCTCACGAGCGGCGGGTGCGACCATGCGCCTCCACGACTTCGCCGTCACCGTTACCGAGCAGCCGGAGCGGGCCATCGTGCACGTGAGCGGTGACATCGACGCGCCCTCCACGTCCTGCTCGCCCTACTCGCCCTACTCGCCCGCGCCATCGAGGAGGAATGGACCCTCGAACTCGCCGACACTCCGGACCAGGGGCAACGCGTCCTCGACTTGACCGACACCCGCCGCCTGTTCACCCTCCGCCCCGCCCCCTCGATCTAGCTCGGCTGAGGTGGTGGAGCTCCGGCAGCGTACGGCGGGGCCCCGGAAACTGCCCTCTCGCCGTACCCCTCCGGCTCCGCCTCTGCCCCCGCTCCCGCCCCGCCAGTACGTCGGGTGACTCCTCCGGTCGCCCGGATCATCGCCCCAGCCAGCGGGAATCCTCCACCAGAAGCAACCGCCGCTGGGGGAATCCGGGGGGAATGGAGCCCAGTTGGGGGGCGGCTGGGGAGAATCGGCTGCACAAACGGGTAGCACGAGGAAAGGCTCGTAAAGGTGAGCCATGAACTTCGAGGACATGCCGGAGCTGAAGTGGGCGGGCAGCTACCCCTTTGCAATCCTGCTAATGGCAGTGATCTGCGTCGGCCTGTACGTCATCTTCGAGAAGCGCGACTGGCTGTAGCCGGCATCACTACGGTTGACGGAACTCCCTGGCCTGAATGGATCAAATTCAACACCACCCAGCTGAACGAAGCCCAACAACGAGGCGAGGTCGGCTTCGATGCGGAGACTGCCGACCAGGCGCACCAGATCGCCGGTACTTGGTCAGGCCTCGTTTTGACAGGTCACTCCATCTCCGGGAACCCCGACGGCCTCGAAGAACGGGGTGCGGCGCTGCAGGAGAATCTCATGACCGTAATCGCGCATCCGCGGATTCTCGAGCAAATCGACTACTCACCCACTCGAGGCCGGGATCCCTATCAGGCCTTCCTCGACCAGCGGTACCGGGAGCCTGCGACCCTCCCCCTGAGGCACGTGTGAACCAAGGGCGTTTTGCGTTGTCTGTTCAGAAAAGCGACGATCCTTCGAACTCTCACATGTGCGGTGTGACGCAGAGTGATGTGGGGAAACTCTCTTTTTGCGTGAAAGTTCAACGGTGAGGGTAGGCAGCGCTGGCCATCGCTGTTCGATCTTGTAAGAAAGAGTTACTTTGAATACTTCCACGGCTACTATCGGCGTCGATCGGCGGGCGTTGACGGCTGTCTTTTCTCGGCTGCGGACAGAGGCGGGGCAATCGGATCCGTTGCCCATCTATCGGCAACTCGCGAAAATGGGAGAGCTTATCCCGGCGCCATGGGGCGGATACATTGTCACGTCCTACGCTCTCTGTGACCAGATCCTTCGAGACAAGGCTTGGAGCGTTCCCGACGCCGATTGGCGGACAAGCCACTCGGCTCGATGGAATTCACCCGCCTCGCAGCAGATGGCCGCGTCTCTGCCGATGCTCAACCCGCCCCAGCACACGAGGGAACGGCGGTCTCTGGGGAGCCTCTTCCCACACAACTCACTCGCAGCCCTTCGTCCGTCCGTGGAGCGGGCCGTCGACCGGCTGCTCACCGACTTTACGGACCAACTGCGCCATGGGCCAGCCGATTTCCACACACTCGTCAGCGAAGAACTGCCCATCATCACCATCGGCGAGTGGATGGGGATACCCGCCACCGACTACGGACTTCTACGCAACCTGACGCATGACCAGGTTTTCGCGCAGGAGCTCTTCCCCACGCCGAGCCAGCTGGCCCTCTCCGATAGCGCCACGAGGCAACTGCGAACCTACTTCGCCGACTTGATCCGTGCCCGTCGTAAGAAGCCGGGGAGCGACCCTGTTTCGGCGTGGCTTCGGACCTGGGATGCGCTCGAACCTGACCGGCACCGCGCAGACGAAGCCGTTCACGCTCTCGCGCTCTTCATGATTCTCGCGGCGCTGGAGACAACCTCGCATGTCCTGTCCACGGCGGTGCGCCTGCTCCTCGAATACCCCGAGGATCTGGAATCACTGCGCCGTGACCCCGAGCTCGTCCCGGGCGCCGTCGATGAAGTACTGCGCTACGACGCCCCTATCCACATGATCAGCCGTGTGGCCCAGACGAGTACCCAGCTCGGAGACACCCTGGTGCCAGCCGGTCAAATGGTGCAGCTCATGGTGGGGGCCGCCCATCACGATCCCGCACGCTACCCCGACCCCCATCGTTTCAGCCTCCGTCGCGGAGCGTCCCACCTGGCCTTCGGGGCAGGAATCCACTACTGCGCAGGCAACGCCCTGGCCCGGCTGGAAGCTGTCACCCTGCTCACCTCGCTCCTCAGTCGCTCGATACGGCCGCGCCTGAGCGGTCCCCCGCGATGGGCGCCCCGCGTAGCCTTCCGACGGATTACGTCCCTGCCACTCACCCTCACCTGACCACCAACTCGAGAAACGAGACAAAGCCCCACATGTTCACGGACTTCAAAGCCCTCCAGGTGACCGACGAAGGGCCCATCCTCAGGGTGCAGCTCAACCGCCCCGAGACAGGCAACAGCGTCGACGGCCAGATGCTCAGCGAACTGCTGGTGGTCCTGCGCGCCCTGGAAGACGACAACACCGTCCGCGTGATGGTGCTGTCCGGTGCGGGAGACCATTTCTGCCAGGGAGGTGACCGCGCTGAGTTCCCCGCACTGCTGGAGAGAGACCCATCCGGCTCCGAGCTACGGTCCCTCGCCGACAAGGCCCAGCGGGTGTGCTCGACGCTCTCGCAACTGAAACTTGTCACCATCGCCCGCCTCCACGGCGATGTCATAGGCGCCGGCCTCGGCCTCGCGGTCTTCTGTGATCTGCGCGTCGGAGCAGACACCTGCCGATTCCGGATGCCGGAGGTCGGCCTCGGAGTCCCGCCCGCCTGGGGCGGAGTCCTTCCCCGTCTCGCGGAAGAGGCGGGGCAGGCCTGGGTTCGCCGACTCCTGCTCACGGCCGAGCCGTTCGACGCCGCCAGGGCGGAGCAACTGTCCATCCTGCATGAGGTGGTGCCTGCAGGTGATCTCGACGCTGCAGTCGCGCGCTGGGCGAAGCCGATCATTCGCCGTGACCCGACTACCGTGCGGATCACGAAGAGCATGCTGAACGCGCGCGCAGGCGCAACTCAGCTTGCCGTCGCCTCGCACTTCGACGACGAGTTGCTGACGGCTGCTGTCGCCAGGCGAGCGTTGCATCGGCGGTAGCTTCAGGCAGGTGCAACGCCCGCCTGCGTGCGACTGGGATCATATACGGGCAAGGTGAAGGGCTCGGAAAGGCCGATCGCTGCAGGTCAGACCGCCTGAGTAGGCAATTTCCGCAGGTCTGCGTCAGCCTGTACGTCATCTTCAAGAAGCGCGACTCGCCTCCCCAGCCCCAACCTTCCTTGCGCACGTCCTGAAGGACGTCCGGGGCCTCCGCGGGGATGGACTGTCCGGCGATTGCGTCCTCTGTGCGCACAGGGTCGTGCCGTCCCAGGTGAACGCGACCTGTTCGAGAACTCTCGTGCCGTCGGCAGCGAAGCGCTGCTTGGAGGTGCGGCGGCCGAGTACGTCGTGTTCGTAGCTCGTTCTGCCCGCGCGCGTGATCGTCGTGCCGGTGTACTCACGTGGCCCCACGGCGTCCTGGCCCGGGTGAGGGGCGGGCCAGGAGGCGGTCGTCTGGTTGCCCGCTCCGTCGTAGGCGTACCGCTCGGTCCAACCCTCCGCCAGGACGGCGGCCACCCGGCCGACCGCGTCGTACTTCGATGAGCTGGAATGACGGGATGAGGCATCAGGAAGTGCGCAGCCGTACGCCCGACGTGACGATGACCGCGCAGCAGTTCAACATCGTCTTCCAGGTGACGAAGGAGTTCGGCAGCATCCCCGAGGAGCGACTGGCGGCGGCCGGGATCCCGCCGCACTGCTCCGTCGACGTCCTGGAGTTGGCACGCGACATCAGGAAGAGCGTTGCCGTCGGCCCGGTGGATGTGCACATCGTCTCGCCGGAGTTCCCGGACGGGCGAACCCTGCGTGTTTCGGGCCCGGCGGGAGCGGAAGACGGGACGGAGGCCCTCAGGGAGTTCCCTGCCGCGACCGCGAGGTGCTGGCGGCCATTGATCGGCTTGGCAGTCGAATCGCTGGGCGCGGAGGAGTTGCGGTTCAGGACCGGGTACAGCGGGGACGAGGTCCATTCGGCCTCCGCGCTGCTCGACGGCCTGTTCGCCACCTGATCGGCCCGGTCGTCGGAGGCAGCGCTCGAAGCGAGCGGGGTTCTGGACTGTGGTCCCGCTGCCGGAATCCGGGCAGCCAAGGGCTGTGGCGGGTGCCGGGCGTCGGCCTGGCCTGGCCTGGCCTCCGGTAGTGCGCGGGAGTTGCGGGAACGTCGGCGGCTTTGCCCTGCCCGGCCCGTAGTCGAAGTCGGGCGTGAGCGTGGCGAAGGGGCTGCCGACGCGCGGGGCGTGGCTCCGGTGACCGACGCGAAGAGGTTGGCGAGGTCCTGGGAGCCGTAGGCTCGCACGTTCTTGACGGGGAAGCCCGGGGGGCTCGGGCGGGCGCCGACGGACTCCTCAGGTGGGCGACAGCGGTACCCGCCGCAGCGGCCTGGGCCGCGCTCGGCGGCGCTGACGGGCCCGGCCATGGTGAACGGAGCTGTCGTCAGGGTGCCCCGGCCGCTTTGGGGCTGCCTGCGTCCGCAGCCGGCTGCTCGGCCCGCGGAGCAGCCGGCGTCGCCGTGCCGATGGGCAGGAGTTCGGTGGTGACGAAAGCGATCACCACCGCGAGGATGGCGATGGGCATCATGGCGGAGCTGCCCAGCAGCAGCACGACGACGACCACGCTGCTGACCGGTAGCCGCAGCGTGGCGGCCGTGGCGGCGGCCATGCCTGCCGTCATGGCCGGAACCAGGCCCAGGCCGGGCAGGGGCGCCACCAGGACTCCGGCGGCGGCTCCGAGGAAGAGGGCGGGGAAGACCGGGCCGCCGCGCAGGCTGCCCAGGCAGAGGGTGTAGGCGGCACCTTTGAACAGCAGGACGGCGATCAGGGCGCCCACGCCCCAGGCATGCGGGTCGGCGGCCAGCCGGCCCAGGGTCGTCTGGCCCGACAAGGCGACGTCTGCGGGGGTGCGGTCGGTGATCAGGGCGTAGAGGGCTGCGCAGACCGCGGCCGCCACGGCGCACAGGACGGTGCGGGAGGGCACGCCGCCCGAGACGTACGCGGCGATGCGTCGGGCCGCCGCCAGTACGGGGTACAGGAGGACGGCGAGGGCGATGGCGATGGGGATCGTCCACAGCACGTCCGCCGCGTCGAGGCGTGGGAAGGGAGTGGTCAGCTTGAGGCTGAGGCTGCCCGTTTCCAGCCCGGTCCAGCGTCCGAAGCCGGTGAAGACCAGGGCCCCGACTCCGCTGGAGAACAGGGCGGGCAGCATGACCGCGAACAGTTGTGGCCCCCCGAGGCCGGCCACCTCGATGAGGAGTACCGCGGCGATCAGCGGGTTGCCGAAGATCGCGGAGATGGCGGCGGCGGCGCCGGCGGCGCCCAGCAGCGCGGCGCTCTGCGGGGTCGCCGGAGCCCGCGTGAGGTCGCGGAAGAGCAAGGCCAGGCCGCCACCCAGGGCGATCAGCGGTGCCTCCGGTCCCAGAACGGCGCCGAAGGGCAGGCTCGCGGCCCCGGCGAGCAGGACGCCCGGCAGTGTGTTCGGCGAAGCCCCGCCGGTGTGGAGGCCGGACGCCGGGACGTGCCCGCCGGCACCGGGCAGACGTGCGGCGACCAGACCGACGACGGCTCCTGCGACCAGGAGCAGGGGGAGCGGCCACCACCACGGCGGCGCGTCCCAGCCCAGCCCCTGCGGAAGGTCCGCCCAGAGGACGTGCTCCAGTTCGTGCAGTCCCACGAGGAACCAGAACGCGATCAGGGAGACCGGGATGCCGATGAGCGCGGCGAAGGCGAGCAGCTTGAGATAGCCGGGAGCGCGGAGTATTTCGCGCAGCCGGTCCGCCTCCTGCGGCTGCTGCCCGCTGCCGGGGTCTTCGGGCTGGGTGCTGGGCTCCGTCATGGTTGGCCTTCTTCCTGCAAGGGCGACGGAGGACCGTTGCCGGGTCAACCGGTCAGTTGGTACAGGCTTCTGCCGACGAGCCACAGGCCCAGGAGGAGGCAGGTGACGACGATCGCCGGGTCCTTGTGGCGCTCCAGCCACGCGCGCAGGCTCAGCAGGGAAAGCTGGGCCTTCTCGGGTGAGAACACCACGTACAGCTCCATGGCCAGCAGTGTGGAGGTGGCCAGGAGGCAGAAGGCGATGAGCGCCAGGAAGGACGCGCCGTGGGAGAGGTCGGCCCGCACGACGGTGGCGGCAGCGGCGCCCACCATCCCCCAGGGCTGGAGGAGCACGGCCAGGGCCGCCGCGGACCAGCCGGTGGCGTCGTCCATCCGGGAGGTCATGGAGGACGCGGGCGCCGTGGTCCCCTCCTGCGTGTCGGGCTTCGGGATTGTAGTGGGACGGCGGCTTCGGCGACGCCTGTGCTCGCTGTACACGACCAGGCCGGCCCCGATGACCAGCGTGGCCACGAGCGCCGCGATCGACGGGGGTGAGCGGGGCGGGGGCGGCTGCCCGTCGGTGAGCAGGAGAACGACCGCCATCACGGCCACGAGGCACGCCAGCCAGGCAAGGATGAAGGCCAGGCCCTTCCAGACCCCGCGCCGGGCGGATACCAACAGCACGAAGGCCATGATGGGCAGCGGGAACAGCGTGACCGCCAAGCCGATGATGAGCAGGTCAAGCACCATGGCAACGCACCCCGCCCACCTGCTGCTTCCCGGACGGCAGGTGGGACCGAGCCGGAGTGGCCGGTGTCGCTCTCACAGACGTGAGGCTCATTTGACCATCGTGACCCCGCTCCTGTCCGGAGTGCAAAAGATGGCCTCGGAAGGCGAGCACTAGGCGACGTTCGCGTCCTGATCGAGTGCGGTGTCGAGAGCGAGGGCTGCGGTGATGAGGGCGAGGTGGGTGAAGGCCTGCGGGAAATTGCCGAGCTGTTCGCCGGTGAGGCCGACCTCTTCCGCGAAGAGCCCGACGTGGTTGGCGTAGGTGAGCATCTTGTCGAAGGCATAGCGGGCTTGATGGGGGCGGCCGGCCCTGGCGAGGGCGTACACGTACAGGAAGGTGCACAGGGAGAAGGTGCCCTCGGAACCCTTGAGGCCGTCGGGCGAGACCTCCGGGTCGTAGCGGTAGACCAGGCTGTCGGAGACGAGTTCGGCGTCCATGGCGTCGAGGGTGGAAAGCCAGCGCGGGTCCTTGGGGGCGATGAAGCCGACCAGGGGCATGAGCAGCAGGGAGGCGTCCAGGACGGCGCTGTCGTACTCCTGGACGAACGCCTGACGTTCTTCGCTCCAGCCGAGGGTCATGATCTGTTCGAGGATCGCGTCCCGAGCAGCGGTCCAGCGGGTCAGGTCGCCGGGGCGGGCGGTGGCCGTGGCCTGACGGATGCCGCGGTCGAGGGCGACCCAGCACATGAGGCGGCTGTAGGTGAAGTCCTTCTGTCCGCCCCTGGTTTCCCAGATTCCCTCGTCGGGCCGGTCCCAGTTCTCGCACAGCCAGTCCAGCAGGGCGGCGCAGCGTTGCCAGTCGTCGAAGCCCACTACGTCGCCGGCCCGGCCGGCCTGGGCGAGTGCGTATACGGCCTCGCCGTAGATGTCCATCTGCAGCTGGTCCGCGGCGCCGTTGCCCGCGCGCACCGGTGCGGAGCCCCGCCAGCCCTCCAGGTGGTCGAGAACCTCCTCACTCAAGTACGGGTCGCCGTCGATCCGGTACATGATCTGCAGGGGTTCGCCGTTGGGAGCTCCACCGTCCCTCAGCCGCTGCATGAGCCAGCTCCGGAAGGCGTGCGCTTCCTCGGTGAAGCCGAGGTCGCGCATGGCGCGCACCGCGAGGGAGGCGTCACGGACCCAGGTGTAGCGGTAGTCCCAGTTGCGCTCGCCCCCCTCTTGCTCGGGCAGGCCCATGGTGGCGGCGGCGATCGGCGCGCCGGTGGGGGCGTACGTCATCAGCTTGAGGGTGATCGCGGAGCGGTTGACCATCTGCTGCCAGCGCCCGCGGTAGGTGCAGTGTCCGATCCAGCCGTGCCAGAAGTCGCGCACGGCGTGGAACTCCTTCACCACGGCGTCCGAACTCACCGGAGGTGGGGCCGTGCCGCCTTCGTCGCAGACGGTCAGCAGGACGGCCGCGCGTTCGCCCTCGGTCAGGGTCAGGGCTGCCCGCACGTCCACCCCGTCAGCCTCCAGGGCCACCGGGCCCAAGGCTTGCAGGTGCGCGGTGATGCCGGGTACGTCGAAGCGGGCGGTGTCACCGTCGCACGTGAGGTCGTGGGGCGCCCGGCCGTAGTCGAAGCGCGGGCGGCACTCCAGCGTGAAGCGCACGGTTCCGCGTACCACCCGGATGACGCGCACCACTTGGTGTCGGTCGGTGGGAGTGCGCGGCTCGCGGACGGGCATGAAGTCGATGACCTCGCCCACGCCGTCGGGGGTCAGGAAACGGGTGATGAGGACTGCGGTGTCGGCCAGGTAGAGCTGGCGGGTGATGACCTCGGCGTTGTCCGGCGGTTCGCCCCGCGGGATGCGGACCGGGTCGGCGGTGATCGCGAAGTAGCCGCCTCGGCTGTCGTCGAGCAGGCCGGCGAAGATGCTGGGCGAGTCGAAGCGCGGCGAGCAGAACCAGTTGAGCACTCCCTCGGACGAGACGAGGGCGCAGGTCTGCAGGTCCCCGATCAGACCGTGATCCGCGATCGGCGGGTAGCGGCGCATCGGCCCTCCACGAGGGGGTAGGAGCTGCCCGGCGGGGCAGCGGCGGCCCGTCTGCGAGCCCTGCGAACAGTCCGTGTTCGAGTACGAGCATCAGCGGTCGTGTCATGCAGGCGCCGGGGCGAAGGGGTACAGCTCGTCAGCGCCGGGCTGGACGACGCCGTAGCTGCTTTCCGGTACTTCGTTCCAGGCTCCGGGCAGATCACCGAGGGGTTCCGACACGATGAGGCGGGTCTCCTCGGAGATGTCCCGCAGGAACGCGACATCGGGGTGCAGTCTGCGCAGTGCGTCCACGCGGCTGCTGTAGAACAGCGACCGGGACGCGTGCCCGCTGGAGTAGCGGAAGGCCCAGACGCGTTCGCCGTCGGTGATGGCGAGCGTCATCTGGAGCGGGAACTCCACGCCGTGGTCGTGCCCGGCGCGCTCCACGACCCCCGCCATCCGGGCCACGGCGGCGGGCGGGTCCTGGTCCAGGCCGAAGGTGAGGGCCAGGTAGAACATCACCTCGGAGTCCGTGGTCCCCTCGATGTCGGCGTACAGGGCGGGGTCGACGAGCAGGGTGAGGTCCCGGCGCATCAGGTGGAAGCCGGAGATGGCGCCGTTGTGCATGAACATCCAACGGCCTTGCCGGAACGGGTGACAATTCGACTGCTGCACCGCCGTCCCGGTCGACGCCCGGATGTGGGCGAAGAACAGCGGTGAGCGGACATGGTCCGCCATCTCCCTCAGGTTGCGGTTGTTCCAGGCGGGGCCCACGTCGCGCAGCAGGGCCGGCGTGCTGTTGTCCTCCGAGTACCAGCCGACGCCGAACCCATCGCCGTTCGTGGTCTCCACGCCGAGCTTGGAGTGCAGGCTCTGGTCGATCAGCGAGTGGGCCGGTTTGTAGAGGATGGTGTCAAGCAGCATGGGTGTTCCCGAATAGGCGAGCCATCGGCACATGTGCGATCACCTGGGTCCTTGTCCTGTCCGGCCATCTCATTCTCGGCTCCCTCGCCGGGGCGCGCCACGCAGGGCGGCGGTCGGCGAGGGCTGCCGGGGAGTTCCGCCTGCCGGCTGCTCCCGCCCCGCCGCCACTCCCCTGGCTCGCCGGCGCTTCGGCGAGCGGCTCCCGGGCGGATGCGCCGTCCAGGCCCGGCATCCCCGGCCGAGGCCGTTTCGCCTCAGCCGGGAAAGATCGTCGTCGTCGGTGGTTGCGCGTGGAACGCCGTCCGTACGACGCGGGCTGCGACGAATCCGATCAGTGCTGTGACTGCCGCCAGGCCGATGCCGGTCGCGTCGAGCGGTTCGGCCTCCAGGATCGACCGGAGC